>NZ_LUUM01000306.1:0-1543 GCF_001644125.1 Methylosinus sp. R-45379 | reverse complement strand
GTGGCGTTGTTGCATGGAGGCGCGTTGGGACGGAATTCGCCCTTTGGCGCGGTGATTATGCGAGGCGAACGAACTGTGCCTGACCGAGCTCACGCATACGATTGAGCGCTTTGACCGCAATCGCCACCTCCGTTTTGCGGCGATCATCGGCGCGTGATTTCAGAGCGTCGCCGATGACGCGTTTATAACGCCCAATAGACGCCTCGACTTTCGAGCGTCTGTTATAGCCACAGGCCTTTTGCCAATGCATTCGACCTCGTTCGTCAATTTCCAAAATGTGTCGATCGCGTTGGCTCGGCAAGGACATCGCGTCCGATCCGGCCACGGCGCCTTTGCATGGTGGAACGAGAACGGACATGTCGGGATTTCGTCTTGCGAGAAGCTCCCTCACGGCGCTTCTATCGTAGGCTCCGTCCCCGATAAATGAAGTCGGAGCCAGCGATAGTTGATCGAGCATCGGCCCGATATGCGAAGCATCGTCGACATCCTTATCGGTGAGGTCGGAGGCGACAATCTCGCCCGTGTCGGCATCGATGCCGATGTGAAGTTTGCGCCAGGCGCGCCGCTTTGTCGTTCCATGCTTTTCAAACAGCCATTCTCCGGCGCCGCGCAATTTCAGGCCTGTGCTGTCGATGATCAGATGGAGCGGGTCCGACGAGACGCGAGGCTTCTGCAAGACCTTCAATCCGCCAGCTCTGCGGCTGAGCGTTGTGTGATCGGGAACGGGCAGGTCAATCTCCAGCAATTGCATGATCGAACCGATCAAGCCTTCGGTCTGACGCAGAGCCAGGCCGAATACAGCGCGCAAGGTCAGCGCCGTCTCGATCGCGAGATCCGAATAGTGACGCTGTCCGCCCGGCGTCGCACGCGGCTGCGCGCGCCAATCTGCAATGGCTTCCGCGGTGAACCAGATGGTCAGACTTCCGCGGCTACGCAATGCGGCTTCGTAGTCCCGCCAATTCGTCACGCGGAATTTCTGCCGGGGAATATGATGTCGGCCATTGCGATGAAATTTGAAAGGCATGCTGATTCTCCGCGCGCCAACGACCGCGACTTTTGCCGTCAAACACATTAAACTCGCGCCGAATGCGTATCTTCGGCCCAGAGGCAGCTCGTGGACAATCAGATGGCCTCAGGTGAGCAGCTTAACAGATATTGCCCAGGGTCTCATGCCGTGAGGAACAAATGCCGATCGACATAGATGCGTTGAGCGAGGCCGAGTTGGTGGATCTAAATCATAGGATCATCGAGCGACTGCGCGTTCTTCATCAGCTACACGCGCATCAGGCCATGCTTAAATTTTCGATCGGGGATCGTGTGACATTTGAAGATGGGCAAGGGCGTACGGTCGAAGGGACGCTGACCCGCTACAATCGCAAATCTGTGACCGTCATTGGAGCTGATGGACGGCACTGGAATGTCGCGCCGGGCTTCTTGCGGAAAGCAGATCAAACTGCCACGGCGAAGACGCCGAGCATCATCTTGCTTCCTAAACGATAACCTCAGGAGACGGCGTAAGCGTATCCATGCACCAAAGCCGCGC
>NZ_LUUM01000305.1:0-4028 GCF_001644125.1 Methylosinus sp. R-45379 | reverse complement strand
GCTGGATGAAACTTCGGGGCACATCAATCGAGCGTTCCGTCGTAGGTCCAAAGATCGAAATAGCCGTAGACCGTGCTCTTGAGCGGCAAATCCTTCGGGACGCGCGCCACTGGCCGCCGGTCGAGAGCACAAACATCAAGCCATTCACGACCGCGCGCATCTCGATTGTGCGCTTCCCGCCACCGCGTTTCGCAGGCGGGATCGGCGGCTCGACAAACGCCCATTCCGCGTCCGTCACGTCGCTCGGGTAGCGCAATTTGCTACGATCGTATCGTGCGCGGTTTTCATTCGTCCACATCGGCGGTCTCCGCGAGAATCAGGCCGCCTCTATTGAATCACAAGCGATTCATCCGATTCACCTTGTCTTCGGACCGACACTCAGAGGCGCCCAATGAACGTGAATGTTCTTGAAGCGGGGGCGATTGGCCGACCGAGGGACCGCTTGTCCCATAAATGCATAAGGAACAATGGGCCGAAAGTAAACAGCCCGTCCGCCAGAATCTGGAAGAAATATCCCCGTGTCTGCATGTAGAAGCCGAAGAATACCGGCACGAGCGCGCACCCGGCGATGCGGGCTTCTCGTCCCAGGTGGTTGAGGCGACGGACGAGATGGATGGCGAGACAGAAATACAAAAATGCCAATATGGGCAGTCCAACCCAGCCGAACTGCAGCAACATTTCCACATGCTGCGGCGCGGAGACGCCGGCCTGTTCGACACCCTCGGTGCTGAATCCGCCCAAATAGTGGGCTAGATAATCCGGCCCAGGCTTGTCCTTCCAGATGAAGCTCGGAATGAGACGCGCCATTCCCACGATCCACGGCTTGCCGAAAATGAGCTCGGGCAACGGGTTGGAGGCGGTAAATGAAAACGCATAAAGCGACCCGACCTCTCCGCCAAACGAAAACAGGATGTCCGTCCAGGTCATGCCATCGAGCTTAGCGAGGTCGACGCCTTGGCCGTAGGTCCTGGCCTGGCCCATGGCGTTGCCGCCGAGGATCCCGACAATTGTCCCGACGACAATGTAACTCACCCTGATCTTGATACGGCGCATGAGCAGGAAGCTCGCGGCCACGGTGTAGCCCATGAAGATCAACCGGGTCCGGAAACCCGTTGTCAGCAGTATCAGGCATACGACTACCAGGACTACAAGTGACCGCGCGTTGAAATTCTCCCGAATAAGAACGACGAGTGTGAGCGGTAACAGCATCGTGAAGGACATATTGAGAAAGGAAAAATCGCTCACATCCGCCGTGATGGACGCCGAATAATTCTCGTCCGCCATGAGGTTGAGGCGCCCCAAGGCCACGGTGACTGCAATCCCTGCAGCTGCCGACGCTGCGAGAAACCAGAAAACCGCATCACTCGACCGACGCTCGACCAACCGAGGCCGCGCCGGATCGACGGCTAGGTCGCGGCGTCCAGCTACGCAGGCAGCGTAAGCTCCCAACGCATACAATAGGACTGCGAAATGCGGCCATTCAAGCGTTGTGAGAACCATCCCGAAGTGGGCTTCGTTGTTGCCCGAGAGTGAGATAGCGGGCATGACGAAGAAATAGGTAATGGCGGTCAGCGCCATCATGCTCGGTAGGCACATTGCTCCTAGTACGAACCTTCCCGCGGAAACGACAAAGATTGCTATGAGCAGGACGACCGTCACGATGCCTATTCCTGATGTAACGAGTCCCATACCTACCTCCCACGACTGCCGCACGAGCGGGACCGTCTATCGGCTCCGAGCTGTTCCTTGGCGACGATGACGAGGCGCTCCCTCGGCCTCGTCACTGTAGCGGCCGCCGTGGCTGGCGCTACTCTCCGGAACGATACGCTAACGCGGATGACACAGGGTTCACATCGATCTAGTGTCCGTCTTTGCCACGCTGCCGCAGTATGGTTGAGTAAGCACTCCGCCCACGGAGGATCGAAAGGCGTACCTTCGGCACGGGGAGTGACATAGCGCTTGGAGTGTCGACAAATCTATCCGTTCGTATCCATAGGGCTCCCTGGGGTTCCGGTGCAAACGGCGTGACCGGGACATAATCCGGCTCTGTCGCGAATTTTTCTCACGGGTCGGTTGGGGCTATGATCGCGGGGCTGGGGCAAGGCCGAGCTGATCTGGCGAAAGGGGCCGTGGCGAAGCTTCGAGGCGGTCGAGTTCGCCACGCTCGAATGGATCGACTGGTTCAACAACCGCAGACTGCTCGAGCCGATCGGAAACATTCCGCCGGTAGAAGCCGAAGCGCGCTACTATGCGCAACTCGAGGAGCCCGCCATCGCGGCGTGACTCAGACGAAATGGCCTCCGGCGATCCCGGCGCGGTTCATCTCGTCGGCGCGATCCTGCTCGAGACAAACGATGAATGGGCCGTGCAGCGCGGTCGCTATATGACGCTGGAAACCATCGCGTCTTTGAGCGATGATCCCATCGTCAGGCTGTCCGCTGTGACCGCCTGATCCTGCCGGCCAAAGCCGGAAATCCCAGTGTCCGCCTCGATCCAGCTACACCACGCTCTGGGACACGATCGCTGCCGCGACACTCCCCACGCTCAGCACCGCCCATAACCCCGGCGTCCGGTTCCGCCCTCGGAACGATTATGTCCCGGTCACGCCGTTTGCACCAGAACCGTTTCACGCAGGCGGCTACCTTCGGGGAACGGCCCCCCCCCTCCGAGTTTCCATCTGACCGGCGCCCTCGACGGTTTGCTCTGAGATGGCCACGCCATTCTTGACTGCTATGGCGAATATGAGGCTCGGCGGGAAAACACGCAGCAGTGGCGCCGGAATCAAAGGATCGAATTCGAACATTTCTGTGACATTGAAGCCGCGTTCAAAGAAGGCCTGGTCGAGTGCGGATGGGGTGGTCTCGAATTTCGAAACGGACAGATAGCTCCATGCTCCAGAGCCACTCCATCGGAATCGTCGATCCGCGAGGCGTTGCGCGAATCGAAGCGGAGAATTCGCATGCGGCACGGAAACGATTAAAAAGCCACCTGGTTCGATGACCCGCGCCAATTCATCCAGGCACTGATATGGCCGATCGAGATATTCGATCACGCTAAGGCATATGCAACCCGCGAAATATCCATCTGCATAGGAGAGTCGATCGAGGTCCGCCACCGTTTCGAATTGCGTCAAATCGGAAAGGCCGTATCGCTTAGCGAGGTGCCGGGCGGAGTTTATCATTGGCGTCGATGCGTCGAGACCTGTAAAATGCCTCTCTCGATCAGCCAAGAGGCGCGAGAAAAAGCCGCTGCCGCAGCCAGCATCCAGCCAACGGCCCGGCCGCGCAATCGCCGGCGCGATCTTTCGTCGAAAGAAGTCCACGCGTCGCTGGAAGCCTCCCGAAAGATATTTGTCGTCCCAGGCATCAGCGAGATCGTCGTGGAAGCTCACCGCATTCATAAGTTCGCTTTCGTCGCGATCGCTCAAATGCGCTCCGTGTTCGGCGCTCTGGGTAAGATTTGACACGCTGCGAACTTTCGACAGATAGTACGAGATCATCTCTCTTATACGCGACTTTGTCGGATGTTTCATTTGCATCGCGCGTCTTCCATCTCTACCATATTCTCGTGCAAATATTTCATGAAGCGCGAGAAACGGCGCCAGTATCGGCTGGGTTATCCACCGAGCCGGCATTCCAGATAGCGAGGGCGCAGCTCTCGTTGATGCCGAGACTTCCGAGTCTGAACTTGCCTTTCGGGATCCTGTGCAGGAGCGCAACTCCGGCGATGGTGATCGAAGCGGTTCGGATCCGTTTCAATCGGGGCGCGCCAATTTCGTCTTTCTGATGGAAGGCGACAGCGTAACGCTCCTTCTGGGAGCGTCTGTTGCACACTAACCCCTTATCAGCCCGGTGACAGCGAGCATGGCCAGTACGCCGTTGAATTCGGCGATGACGACAATGGCGATCACGACGTCCGTTTGAAGACGAACAGCTTGGCCTTTTTGGCGAGGTCGATGAGTTCCTTCGACGATCCGCAGCCAGTCAGGGCGCGCATCAGCACGCCGAGGTTGAAGCCTGCGACCTGGA
>NZ_LUUM01000304.1:0-1373 GCF_001644125.1 Methylosinus sp. R-45379 | reverse complement strand
GATCGTGCCCCTGGAGATGGTGTAGCTCAGGTCGGTCCCGTTCGAGGGACTCCGGCATCAGTCGGTTTGATCAGGCGGCCACGGCGGGCAGCTTGACGATGGGATCATCGCTCAAAGCGGCGATTGTTTCCAGGGTCATATAGCGGCCACGCTGCACGGCCCATTCGTCATTCTGTTCCAACAAGATCGCGCCGACGAGGCGCTTGATCGCCTTCTCGTTCGGGAAGATGCCGACGACCTCGGTGCGGCGCTTGATCTCGCCATTGAGGCGCTCGATGCCGTTGGTGGACTGGATTTTCGGCCAGTGATCCTTGGGAAAGCTCGCATAGGCGAGCACGTCGCATTCGGCGTCGTCCATGAAGGCGGCGAGCTTTGGGAGCGTCGGCCGGAGCTGATCGGCGACCTTGCGCCATTGCGCCTTGGCGGCGCTCTCGTCCTCTTGCGCGAAAGCGGTGGCGATCAGCGCCGAGACGACGCGCCTTCCGCTCTTACCGGCGTGGGCGAGCGCGTTGCGCATGAAATGCACGCGGCAGCGCTGCCAGGAAGCGTTCATCACCTTGGCGACGGCGGCCTTCAGCCCCTCATGCGCGTCGGAGATGACGAGCTTGACGCCGCGCAGTCCTCGCCGGCGCAGGCCGCGCAGGAACTCCGTCCAGAAGGTCTCGGCTTCGGAGGGACCCGTTTCCATTCCGAGAACTTCACGTCGTCCGTCGGCGTTGACGCCGACGGCGACGATCGTCGCCACCGAGACGATGCGGCCGTTCTGGCGCGCCTTCACATAGGTGGCGTCGATCCAAAGATAGGGCCAGTCGCCCTCCAGCGGGCGCTCGAGGAAGGCGTCGACCTTCTCGTCGATCTCCTCGCAGAGCCGGCTGACCTGGCTCTTGGAGACGCCGGAGCCGCCCATGGCTTTGACGAGATCGTCGACGGAGCGTGTCGAGACGCCATGCACATAGGCTTCCTGAATGACCGCTGCGAGCGCCTTCTCGGCCATGCGGCGCGGCTCGAGGAAGCAAGGGAAGTAGGAGCCTTTTCTCAGCTTGGGGATGCGCAGCTCGACGGTCCCGGCGCGCGTCTCCCAATCGCGATCACGATAGCCGTTGCGCTGGACACGGCGGTCCGCCGAACGCTCGCCGTGGGCGGCGCCGGTCAGGGCGCCGACTTCGAGCTCCATCAGCCGCTCGGCGGCGAAGCCGATCATCTCACGCAGGAAATCCGCGTCCGGGGACTTTTCCAGCAGGGCGCGAAGGTTCATCATATCGTCGGTCATCGGTGTTTCCTCGGTTGCGTTCGAATCGCAAACCGATGCTACCGGAGAACCGCCGATGACCGCCCAGCGGCGCTCGGACGCGCTGCGCGTCGGCCTACGGCCT
>NZ_LUUM01000303.1:0-26943 GCF_001644125.1 Methylosinus sp. R-45379 | reverse complement strand
TGGCGGGGCGCCCCGCCAGCAGGCCGGCGTCCTCTCCGAGGACTGGCGAATCGGCCGCTACGACCGCGCCAGTCAGCGCCACGCCTTTCGTCTCGCCGGCGGCGGCGATCAGCATCCGGCCCATGCGGCCGGCGGCGCCGACGACGACCAGCCGCACATCGCTCATGACGCTCGCCCCCTTTTGAATCCACGCGGCCTCACTCGAGCCGGCGGCCAGTCTATACAGCCCCGATGCGCGAATGAGAAGGGGAGCCGCCCCACCCGATCGGGCGGCTATTTGCCTTTCGGGCGGAAGGCGGCGACGCGCGCCGGATCGGTCTCTATATAGGCCGCTCCGATGAGATCTAGACAATAGGGCACGGCCGGCATCACCGCGTCGAGGCAGAGCTCTATGGCGGCCGGCTTTCCGGGCAGGTTGATGACGAGGCATTTGCCGCGATGCGCGGCCAATTGCCGCGACAATATCGCCGTCGGCGTCTGCGCCAGCGACACTTTGCGCATCAGCTCGCCGAAGCCCGGCAATTCGCGCGGCGCGGCGGCGAGCGTCGCCTCCGGCGTCAGATCGCGCGGCGACGGCCCCGTGCCGCCCGTGGTGACGACGAGATCGCAACCGATATTATCGGCGAGATCGATGAGCGTGTCGCGCACGCTCTCGAAGCCGTCGGGGATGAGGCGCCGCTCTATGCGGAACGGCGTGGTCAGCACCTTCTCGAAATAGGCGGCGATGGCCGGTCCGCTGATGTCCTCATAAACGCCGGCGCTGGCGCGGTCGGAGGCGGTGACGACGCCGATGACGGCTTGCTGTCTCTCAGTCATGCGCTGCACAATAGCGGGTCCGAGGCGCGAGACAACCGAAAGCTCCGTCGGCGACGACGAAGCCGGTTCTCGCATCGAAAGTGATGAAATCGAAATAAGGAGCGCGCCGTCGCCTTGCGAGCGCGCCGCTTCGTGGCTGACTTTTCTAGTGTCGAATGAGATCGTCGTCAGCGCATTGCGCGGCGCCGAAACGCGGCCACTGTCTGAAATTCATACACATAGCGGCGCGAGATATTCGCGCGGCGCATTCGATCGAAAACCGATCGAACGCCATTCGGCGGACGCCTCCTGGGCGCGCGAAATATCGCGCGCCCGGCGGCGTCACGATCGCGAATGCGGGAGCTGCTCCCGGCAGGACTCGCGTCGATCCGGAAGGATCACTCCTTCACCGAGGCCGGCTCGCAGCCGCACTTCTGATAGCAGGCGTCCTTGTCGGACTTGGCCTTCTCGATCGACGCCGGGGTCGAGGAGAAGCGATTCTTGATGGAGATATATTCGAAGTAGCACTTGTCGACGCAGACGCCCTTCGCATCTTCATCCTTGGTGTCGCAGCCGGCGAAAACCGGGCCGACCATGCCGAGCGACAGAGCAGCAGCCGTCACAATGGCGCGAATGTTCATTTGCCGTTTCCCTCTTTTGGACGTTGGAACATTAGTCCCTTATTTTGTTACAGGGCGCATCGTCCCGCGGGGCAAATAGGCTGTTTTCGCTGCGCCTGTCAATGTAATTGACATTTCGGTGTCGCGCCGAAAGCGCCTCGGGAAAAGCCTTGCTGCGACGCAAAAGGAGCTTTTCCCGAGGGTCGCCGAAAAAATCGCCCGCTCGCCTCACTCGGCGACGTAGATTTGCGCGCCCTTCTCCAAGAACTCGGCGCTCTTTTCCGCAAAACCCTTCTCTCGCTCGGCGATAGCGGCGGCCTCCTCGCGCAGATCGCGCGTGATCTGCATGGAGCAGAATTTCGGCCCGCACATGGAGCAGAAATGCGCGACCTTATGCGCCTCCTTGGGCAGCGTCTCGTCGTGATAGCGGCGCGCCGTGTCGGGATCGAGTCCAATGTCGAACTGATCCTCCCAACGGAAATCGAAACGCGCCCGGCTCATGGCGTTGTCGCGCTCTTGCGCCGCTGGATGGCCCTTGGCGAGATCGGCCGCATGCGCTGCAATGCGATAAGTGATGACGCCGGTCTTCACATCCTCGCGATCGGGCAGGCCGAGATGCTCCTTGGGCGTCACATAGCAGAGCATGGCCGTGCCGAACCAGCCGATCATCGCGGCGCCGATGGCGGAGGTGATGTGATCATAGCCGGGCGCTATGTCGGTGACGAGCGGCCCGAGCGTGTAGAAGGGCGCCTCGCCGCAATCGCGCAGCTGCTTTTCCATATTCACTTTGATCTTGTGCATCGGCACATGGCCGGGGCCTTCGATCATCACCTGACAGCCCTTGTCCCAGGCGATCTTGGTCAATTCGCCCAGCGTCTCCAGCTCGGCGAATTGCGCCGCGTCATTGGCGTCGGCGATGCAGCCCGGACGCAATCCGTCGCCGAGCGAGAAAGAGACGTCATAGCGGCGCATGATGTCGCAGATCTCGTCGAAGCGCTCATAGAGGAAGCTCTCCGAATGTCGCGAGAGGCACCAGCGCGCCATGATCGAGCCGCCGCGCGAGACGATGCCGGTCACGCGATCGGCTGTGAGCGGCACATGGGCGAGACGCACGCCGGCGTGAATGGTGAAGTAATCGACGCCCTGCTCCGCCTGCTCGATCAGCGTGTCCTTGAACACTTCCCAATCGAGCTTGGTGGCGTCGCCGCCCACCTTCTCCAGCGCCTGATAGATCGGCACTGTGCCGATCGGCACGGGCGCGTTGCGAATGATCCAGTCGCGGATGTTATGGATATTGCGGCCGGTGGAGAGATCCATCACCGTATCGGCGCCCCAGCGGATCGCCCACACCATCTTCTCCACCTCCTCGGCGACCGAGGAGGTGATGGCCGAATTGCCGATATTGGCGTTGACCTTCACCAGGAAATTGCGGCCGATGATCATCGGCTCGGCTTCCGGATGATTGATATTGGCGGGAATGATGGCGCGCCCGCGGGCGATCTCCTCGCGCACGAACTCCGGCGTCACGAAAGCCGGAAGCGCGGCGCCGAAGCCCTCCCCCGCCTCGATCCGCTCCCCCGCCTGCGCGAAGGCGCGCTCGCGGCAGAGATTCTCGCGATGCGCGACATAGATCATCTCCTCGGTGACAATTCCGGCGCGCGCGAATTCGAGCTGCGTCACCGGCGCCGAGCCGGCGGCGCGGCGAATGGCGCGCGGCGCGGGACAGGGCGGAACCAGCCGATCCTCGCCGACGAAGCCATTGTCCTCCGGCTTCACCGCGCGGCCGTCATAGGCCTCGAGCCCGGCGCGGCCGTCGAGCCAGCGCCGCGCCGCCGGCAGGCCGGCCGAAAGATCGGGCGCGAAATCGCCACAGCTATAAGGGCCGGAGGGATCATAGACGCGCAGAGGCGCGTCGCCGGCGGAGGGGTGAAGCGCGATCTCGCGGACGGGAACGCGAATGTCCTCGCGGCCGCGCGGCGCGGAATAGAGCTTGCGCGAGGCGCCGATCGGTCCGGTGGTCACGCTCTGGGGCGTCGTCGGGCGCTTGTCCTGCACGTTCATCGTCGCGCTCCATTGGTTCGGATGGATGGGCAGCGGGCGATGAAGTCGGGCGCGCCGTCCCGAAAGATCGGGCGACGCGTCCTGCTGGCCTTCCCTCGCGCCGGCATTACCCGGATCAGGTTCGATGGGTGCTTCTCAGCCGCTCCTCTCGGAGAGGCGCCCCTCGCCATGCCGTGATTTTATCCGTGGCCTCGGATCGCGGCAAGCCCGGCCGGCCGGGCCGGTCCCGAAAAAGCGGGGACTGATTTTTCGAGCGAAACCTGGACTCGCCGCTCGGCAGAAACCGCTGTTGCAAAAACGTGACAGGATCGGAAATATCGACCAGAGCCCGGGCGACGACGCTGTCGCACGCCGCCCGCTCTGATAGATTCTCGGGCAATAGTGAGTCGTAAGGTGCGAACGCCGCCGGGTTGCCGAGTGCTTCTAAATGGCGTGTGAACGGCGACCGATCTGGGCGGGGCAATAGATAATGAACGGATTTTACTGGCGTAATCTGGCCTCGGCGGCTGCGCTCACCGTCGCTTTGACGGCTCCGTCGCTGGCGGCGGACGGCTATTTTCTGATCGGCTATGGCCCGCGTCAGAAGGCGCTGGGGGGCGCCGGCGTCGCCGATTCGCGGGACGCCATGTCGCTGTCGGTCAATCCGGCCGGCCTCGTCGATCTCGAGCGCCAGATGCAGCTCGGCCTGACCGCCCTTCTGCCGGAGCGCGGCTATTCGACCGACGGCCTGCCCAAGGTGCTCGCGCCGGGCGACGTCCGCAGCGGGCGGCCGATCTTCCCCGTGCCGCATGACGCCTATGCCTCGCCGCTCGACGCCGACTCGGCCTGGGGCACGGCGTCCTACGCCAATGGCGGCATCAACACCTCTTTCGACTTCGGCCATTACCATTCGCCGCTCGGCGGGCCATTCGGCGGCGGCTATGCGGGCGTCGATCTCGAGCAGGCCTTCACCAGCATCGGCTATGCGCGCAAGTTCGGCGCGCTGTCGCTCGGCGTCGCGCCGACGATCGCGGTGCAGACCATCAATCTGCAGGGGCTGAAGACCTTCGCGCCCTATTCCTCCGACATGTATCGCCTGTCCGACAATGGATATGACTGGTCGTTCGGCGGCGGCGTGCGGCTCGGCCTGCAGTGGCGGGTGACGGATCAGTTCCGCATCGGCGTCGCAGGCTCGACGCCCATGTTCATGACCCGCTTCGGCAAATATTCGGGCCTCTTCGCCGACCATGGCAGCTTCGATATTCCGGCCAATATCACCGCCGGCCTCGCCTATGATCTGACGCCCGATCTGACCGTCATGGCCGACTGGCGCCACATCTTCTATTCGGGCGTATCGACCGTGAGCAATGCGAGCTTCCCGGTGCTGCTCCGCTCGCTCGGTTCGTCCGGCGGCCCCGGCTTCGGCTGGAAGGACACTGATTCGGCCTCGTTCGGCGTCGAGTGGCGCATGCAGCCGGGCCTCGCGCTGCGCGCCGGCTATCATTATGTGACCAATCCGATCCCGACCAATTCGGTGACGCTCAACATTCTCGCGCCGATCATCAACGCGCATCACGTCAGCGGCGGTCTCAGCTACGCCGTCACCAAGAATTCGACGCTCGACCTCGCCGTCGTCTACGCTTTCAAGAACAATGTGCGCGGCCCCGAGGCGCTGCCGCAGACGGCGGCGACGCCATTCGGCGCCTATAACCCCGCCGCCAATGTCAATATCTGGCTGCGCGGACTCGAGATTACTGTGGGCTGGAGCTATAAATTCGACCTCGGCGACAATTCGCTGATCCCGACCCATCTCTGACGCCATTCGCGTGAGGCGAGCCTCCGGGCTCGCCCGCGAAAAGCAAAGGCCGCGGCCCGCCAGACGGCGGCCGCGGCCTTTTCGCTTTTTTCAGCCCGGCCTTTTCACATTTCTCAGCCGATGACGATCTTCGGCGGGGCGCGGAGCGATTGAGTCTCCAGCAGGGTCTTCACCTTGGCGGCGAGCTCCTTGTAGATCGCCGCATGCGGGCCTTCCGGCGCGGAGGCGACGACCGGCGTGCCGGCGTCCGAGGTCTGGCGAATGGTGAGATCGAGCGGCACCTCGCCGAGGAAGGGCACGCCCAGCGCCTCGGCGTCCTTCCGCGCGCCGCCATGGGAGAAGATGTCGGTGCGGCCGCCGCAATGCGGGCAGAGGAAATAGCTCATATTCTCGATGATGCCGAGAATGGGCGTCGAGACCTTCTGGAACATGGCCACGCCGCGGCGCGCGTCGATCAGCGCCAGATCCTGCGGCGTCGAGACGACGACCGCGCCGGCGAGCGGCACCTGCTGCGCCATGGTCAGCTGCGCGTCGCCGGTGCCGGGCGGCATGTCGACGACGAGCGCGTCCAGCTCGCCCCAGGCGACCTCGCCCAGCATCTGGCCGAGCGCCTGCGCCACCATCGGCCCGCGCCAGACCATGGGCACATCCTCCTCGACGAGAAAGCCGATGGACATGATCTTGATCCCATAGGCCTCGAGCGGGATCATCTTATTGCCGACGACCTCAGGCTTGCCGCTGAGGCCGAACAGGCGCGGCGCCGAAGGGCCGTAGATATCCGCGTCGAGCAGGCCGACGCGCCAGCCCTGCGCCGCGAGGCCGAGCGCCAGATTGGCGGAGGTTGTCGATTTTCCGACGCCGCCTTTGCCCGAGGAAACCGCGACGATATATTTGATCTTCTCGAGCGCGGCGATGGTCTTGCGCTGCGGCGCCTGACCCGGAGGCGGCGCGGCGGGCGCCGGCGCCCTCTCCGCGGTCAAAGTCACGATCGCCGCCTCTATCCCCGGCACGGTCTTCACGGCGCCCTCCACGGCGACGCGCAGCACCTCGAGCTCCTTGGCCCGCGCCGGATCGCCGGTGAGCGAGACGAAGGCCTTGGCCCCCGACACATTGACTCCGCTGACGAGGCCGGCCGCGACAATCGATTTGCCGTCCGGACCGGCGACGCTCTCCAGCGCTTTCAAGACTGATGCTTCATCGGCCACTGTCTTCGCCCTTTCGCACGAACCCGCATCCGACGCCCTCACGAGGAGGGCGTCTTTTTGGAAGCGTTCTACGCAATCGGTATGCCGATATTCGGCCGATGCGTCTACGGGCTCGCGCGAAGGAGCGTCACGCCCGCTGCTTCTGAACGAGAGCGTTGCGGATGAGGCCGACGATGGCCGTGACGATGGCGCCCGAAACGCCGCCGCCGACGAGCTGTCCGGCGAAAACGGCGATATCGAAGCCATTGCCCGCCGCCCCGGCCAGCGCCGGAATGAGCGAGGTGAGGATGGAGCCGCCGCCCGCGCCGCCGAGCGCGCCGATGATGGCGTTAGCGATGGGGCCGAGATCGAAACTCTTATTGGCCTTAGCGACGCCTGAGCCGCCGGCCGCGCCGGCAAAGAGCTGGATGATGAGATTGATGAGCGTCTCGGACATGGGCTGCGCCTTTCGCTGACGGTTTACGACCGTAACGAACTCGCGCGTGACGACGAATTATCAACCCTGCCGACGCTGAGAGCGACGCTTGCCCGCATCGCGGGCGCCCGAAAGCCGTGAGCGCGGGCGCCGGCTTGCGGCGCCGTAACGGAACTTCGAAAGAAGATTGGTCGGAGTGGCGGGATTCGAACCCACGACCCCTTGTCCCCCAGGAGAGGAGGCGCGACACTATTAACCCGCCTATTATCAAATGATTATCATGCTATTTTATCAGGGCTGCGGGATTCTCTGTGGGATTTTAATCGGCCTTGACGCTCGGCCGACGCCGGCCTCCTGGCCAAGCAAACTCGGCAACGGCGAGCTGACATCCTATCACACTTCGCCTTTCTGCTGCAGCCGACCTAAATATGCAGCAAGCGCGGAGCATATTCTTATTCTAAGGCGACTGATAAGCTGTCCGAAAAGTGCAAAGCCAGACACTTGAGCGTCCGGTAGAGAGAATAATTGGGTCTGATGGAGCCCATGCACGTTATCGGTCAACCATAAAATGAACTGCTCCCTTTCTTGCTCTTCGTCCTTAACCCAACCTTGGAAGGTTAGATCAGAATGTGCTGGATCATCATCATTTGGAGTAAAATTAACACCTGTCGTTAAAGTATCTAGGTATATTTTTTTCAGATCGGCAACGGGCGCATACATTACTCCGCTAAAAGTCTTCGTGCCACCGCCGGCTGCAGTTGCTTTTTTGCAGAAGAGGTTCGCATGATCTTCGATTTGCAGAACAGAGCCCGCGCGAGATCGAAGTCGGCCTGAAAGCTCTCGCTCCCACGGCCTTCTTTTTGTGGGATCTGGCGCAGAAATCGCCTTTCCACCGAATGCAGAATGATGGATACGGCCTTTTCTGATATGATTGTCTTGGGTTATTATGCGAAACCAGACATCGCCATCCGGCCCCGGGTCACCGTCTTTTAATGGCATCGGACCTACCGCTTAGCCCAGAAAACAGATCCCTAAGGACCTGCTGTGTAGAGGAATTAAAGCCACTCCCCGGAAGCCTCCCGAACTCACCGTTCCTGAACTTCCAGTACGCCCGCCATTCCTCGCCCGGCCCGATATCAAAGAAGAGCTTGGCCAAACCATCATTATCCAATACCCATTCGAGACCGATTGACCCATCTCCGGCCGGCGCAATATCTGGGTCTCCGAACGTCCGAGGCATGACACCGAGAAGCGATCGCGCATATCGCAGCGTTTGTGGAGTAACCGGGTCGGCATCATAACCGTCCCAATTTCGTTCGCTATACCGTTCGTAGCCCGCAAGCGCATCCATCGCCGTTTGAACCCGGCGTTGCGCCAAAGATGACGAGCTTATCGTAGGCCGGACCACGGAGGTGAGGGGTAGCCTGCCGCCATCGTCGTAAACAATCGAAAAACCAGCAAATATCGCCATTGCGGGCGCGGTAACCGCCATGGTCCTCGTCATTCGCTCAGCACTGCATGATAGCGCCTTGATGGCCGTGGCTGGACTCCCATCAATCACTTTTATTTTAAGCGTCTTTGGGTCCACATTTCCGCGGGATAAAACCTGTGCATCTTCGCAAAGGAAGACTGGATCAACTCGCGGAGCAAGCGCGGTCCCCGCGGAATTAATCATCAATTCTGCGGTCACGGCAATTCGCCTTCTTTCGCATTCTCAAACGCGAGCTGAACGAGCTCCCTATATATCAAGGGGACACTATCCCGGTCAAACGGCTCAGATCGTTGCGCGTCGGTGCTGTGGTCAAGCTCCAACCGGACGACAAACATCGGTGCTGTTTCTATGGTCGAATTCGTAAAATCGATTGCCAACTGAACGCGAACCTCTAGGACAGACCATTGGGTAATACGATTGATAACTAGATTTTCTACCGTGTCACTTTTCAACGGCCAATTGACACGAAATATTACCTCCGCCATCCGTTCAGGATCGCCCTTCACAGACTTCAAAGAACCGAGCAAATACCTATAGGCTTGTTCGCGGCTTTCGCATCTTCCGAGGAGGACAGCCCCAAATGCTATACGGCTGATTGAAACATCTGAATTAGTCACCCACGTTGCGGTGTCTTCTACAAACGATTCACATACACTTGGCCAAGCACCCACCGAAGGAATGTAGTTCTCCTCTATGGCATCAGGCGTTGGGAAACGGGGCGTCACGATGCAGTCTGATCTGTTCCCAGAAGCCGACAGGTTAAGGATAGCGTTACGGTAGGGTCCGGTCATTGTGCGCCGGCCAAGAGCCTTCTTTTGAGTCTCCGCTTCGTCCTGTCCCGTGATTTTCGTCCAATCAGCGTTGGATATATCAATCGTATGAGTCGAGAATAGGGAGACGCGCAGGGTCTCCACGATCCAATCCATAGCCATTTTCATTTCCCCGATCCTAGCGATCAGATCGCTCGGTTCTGGACGCCTACCGAAGCAGTTTATCCGTGTTATAGGGCCGATGCGAGCATAACAAGGCTATTTCAGAAAAGGGCACGCCAACGAAAAAAGCTCGAATAGCGCGGGAGAAAAATATGCCGGCTTCGGCGTCAAGCAGAACCGCGTCCTTCAGGATCTCTCATTCGACGATCATACCGCTTTAAGATGTGTAGCAGCAGCGTCGGTGTGGAGCGGGGACCGTCGCGCCAGAGCGCCGCCGGGCAGGTCGTCGCCGGCTCCGCGGCTCCCCGGCTACGAATTTCCTTTGGATCAAATATCTATGTTTCGCATCCTCCCGCTGTGCGGGACCTTTTGCGGGATTTTTTGCGGGATTTCGAGGCGGCTTCCATGCCGGCGGCGACTTCCTCGTCCAGCACATGGGCGTAGCGCGTCGTGGTCTCGATCTTCGAATGGTGGAGCGCTCTCTGGACGAGCTTGAGATTGCGCGTCTCGCGGAGGAGCTTAGTCGCGAAATCATGGCGTAGGTCGTGGAAGCGGAGGTCGGCCGGCAGGGACGGGCCGTCCCCTCGCGGGCGCTTCGAGCGCCGCCATAGGGTTTTCAGACCAGAGGGGGTTATCGGAAGGCGGGCGCCCTTGGCGTGGCCTTTCTGCCCTTTTTTCTCGCGTTTGGCACGGGCGGCCGCGTAAGTGAAAACATACTTGGTCGGATTGGCCATCTCCGCCATTAATATGGCGCGCATCTCCGAGGTAATCGGATGGTCGATCGGCTTGCCGCCCTTGCCAATCGTCAGGATCCGGCCGGCGATGAGGTCGACCTGGTCCTTGCGGAGCAGACATTCGGTCATTCGTAGGCCGGAGGCGCGGGCGAATTCGACAAGTGGGCGGTAGTCGGCCCGAATCGCATCCTCGAGCGCATCCTCCTCCCCTGCCCGCACCTCGCGGACGCGCTCGGTCGTCTCCGGCAGGAGATGCTGGCGCCATTTCGGCTCGCGAGGGAAAGATCGGCTCCAAAAATTTCGGGCGCGGTTGAAGAGTTTTTGCAGGACCTCGACCGTCGAGCGATTGACCGTCGCCGGCGAGATGAGCGGCGCCGGGATGGTCTTGCCCTTTTGCGCCGGGTCCGCGATCTTGCGCCGGCCCTTGACCGTCTGGGCGCGCCGCCAGGCGACGAGCTTGGCGATGTCGTCGTCGGAGATCTCGTCGAGGCGCTTGTCCTCGCCGAAATAATCGCGCAATCGCTCGAGATTGGTGAGGGTGGTGAGCGAGGCCGCATGGTGCTGGCCGACCTCTTCCCAATAACGGCCGACCGCGACCCGCAATGTCATCGGCGCGCCTTCGAGGCTCTTTTCGGCCTCGATCGTGGCGCGCGCCTCGATCTTTTTGATTTCTTCTATTTTTTTCGCTTCTCGGCCATTAGTCGCGCCCGTACTTCCCGTAAATCGACGACCTGAGACTTGGAAGTCGTAGCTGTAGACCGTTTGGCCTTGCCTTTTGAAGACTGACATTTCGGCGCCTCGAACTGCTTTCTAGAGCGCGCAAAAGCCTCGATATCCGCAGGATCGAAGGCGCAACGCTTGCGCTTCGCGCCGCGTCCGATCGGAATTTTGGGGATCGAACCATCCTGGACGAAGCCGAGCAAGGTCTTTTTCGAGACGCAGAGCCGCATGGCCGCTTCCTCGGCGGAGATCAGGGCGAAGGTCGGGGATTGGTCCGCGATCGTCATCGATGGACCCTCAAATAGATAGTGGCGGAGCCGCGGAGATCATCCTCCGTGGCGCCGATCAGCTCCGCGAGGGCTTTACGGCTGGCGGCCGCATGCTCGCGCAATCCGGCTTTTTCGCTCTTCGCAAAGCCCTTTGAATAAGCCTGTGCGCCCCGGACAGAGACGACGTCGAGAAAATCGAATATCTGCGCGACACGGCGTAAATCGCCCTCCTTGAGCCAGACGCCGCCGACGCGGTCCGGCCGAGCCCACCGCGCTGACGGCGCAGGCGCGTCGCCGGTCTCCGAGATATATTTGTCGGCGATGCGCTTCGCGTGAGCGCTAGCGCGGTCACCCATCGTCCCGACCTCCTCGCGTCATAACCGCTTCCATCGCGCGCGTGCGCTGCGATTCCACAATGCGCAGGAAGCTCTGCGCTCCATCGAAGAGCGGACCGACGATCGCATCCGTCTCGCGGCGCACGGGGCTTTTCCAAAGCGTCGGATCTATGATCGGTCCGATGCTGTCCATCGATTCTCGTTCGCGCTGATAGGCCGCGAAGAGACCGGCGTGCGGGCGCAGCAGCTCGGCGGCCTCACGGATCGTATTCGTCGCCGCATGGAGGGCGGCTCTCGCTTCCTCTTGCGTCATGCCTATTCCCCATCATGCTCGATGATGTTGGCGAGGCGATTGTCCGCCGGGCCGGAAAGGAACATCCAAGGATGTCCCTCGACGGCGGCGCGCACGGTCTCGCCGGTGACCTTAAAGCTCGCGGCGACATCGCCGACAGTCGTCGGCAGCGGCTGAAGCAGCGACCAGATTTGAATCGCATTGGCGAGTTCTTCGAGCGAAAGGCCGTCGCCGCCGGCGCCGAAGTCGGAGATGTCGTGAATATGGATCGACTGCGAATTGGGCATGGCTCGATCTCCGTTCAGAAAGGAATGTCGTCGTCGATCTGCTGCGAGGTCGGCGCGCGCGGCGTATCGCCCATGGACATGCGCCGATCGTCATGCGCGGGCCGGCTGCTCTCGCGGCCGTAGTCGCTCTCATCGGGAGCCGAGCGCTCGGCGCGGTCGAGCAGCGCCAGCTCGCCGCGGAAGGCCTTCAGCAGGATCTCTGTGACCTTGCGCTCGACGCCATCCTTGTCAGTGTAGGAACGCGTCGCGAGCTGGCCTTCGAGATAGCAGAGCGAGCCTTTGCGAAGATATTGCTCCGCGATCTTGCCGAGCGGCTCATTGTAGACGACGACATTGTGCCATTCGGTGCGCTGGCGGCGCTCGCCGCTGTCTCTGTCCCGCCAGCTCTCGCTGGTCGCGAGCGAGAAAATCACCACGCGCGATCCTGCGCCGGTCGTGCGCGTCTCAGGATCGCGGCCGAGATGGCCGATGAGAATGACCTTGTTGACGGAGCCGGCCATCAAGCAGCCTCCCGCCGGGCGCGCCAAGCCTCGACGGCCTCGCTCATCGAGCGCGCCGACAGCTTGTCGAAAATCGTGCTGAGACGATTGTGGATTGTCCCTTCGCGCAGGGCGAGCGCGGAGGCGATGTCCTTGCGCGTCATGCCTTCCGCTGCGAGGCCCATGACCTGATCTTCCGCCGGCGTCAGCCGATCGGCAGGATTCGTCCCCGGGAAACAAAGCCCCTTCTTGCTCATATCTCCTCGCCCTTTTCTTGCGCCGGGCTCGCGCACGCGGCGGCATTCTTGCGAAAAACGGCCATTCGAAACGCGGCCTGGTCGGCCTCCGCCGCGCTGACTTGGCCCGCCGGCTCGCCGTCGAGGCCGATGCGCTGGGCGCCGGCGGTGAGGTTGCGGCAATAGGTCGGGCCGGATGCGTAGTCGCGTAGCGCGGCGACGAGCGCGATCGGCGGCAGCTCCGGCATGGCGAGCTGCACGTCGTGACCTATGCCGATCTTCAGCGGCGGCTTGTTCGCGCCCCTGCCCCGAAATGCGAGCGGAAATCGCTCGCAGAGAATTCTGCGCACATGTCGCGCGTGGACAGCGAGGCGACGCTCGCGGCGATCGGCGACGGCGCCCGGCGGGAATGAGACTGCGTCCGGCATGGCTTACCTCGCCGCCGCGGCGGCGCGCGAAGGCTTCAGCGCGAGGCCGAGATAATAGATTCCATCCTTCTGGCGCTGCTTCTCGACGCCCAGCGTTTTGAGCAGCATGCCGATCTCGTTTATCGAGACTTCCTCGCCTTGCGTGGCGAGATAGGCTTCGCGCAATTCGCTCGCCTTGAGGCGCGCGCCGTCGACCGCTTCGACATTGGTCGAAAGGAAGCGCGCGAGCACGGGCGCGGAATAATGCGCGGGCGATTGGCCGATGCGGATGGTCCAGCCTTTCTCGGCTTGGTCATGCGCTGATGCGATGCGCTCGCCCGGATCACGACCATCACTCGCGTCACGAGCGGGCGTGGCGGATTTTTCCGCGACGCCGCCCGGATCATTATGGCCAGCCGCGTCATCAGCATCCGCGGTCGGCGCATGCGCGTCGTCGCCAGATGCCGCCAGATGTAGATTTTCCCCGGTCGATTCCTCCTCGAGCAAGCGAACATCGCCAATCTCCTCCTCGTCATCGCCGGCCTCATCGGCCTCGATCGCCTCGGCCATCGCCTGCGCCGTCGAGCGCGTGTCCTTCGGCCGGGCGCGCGTCGCATCGGCGAGCATGTCGGGAAGCCAATGGCGGTCCTTGGCGCTCAAAGCGGCGCGCTGGACGATGTCGTCTTTCTTCAGCTTGCGCGCTTCGATGGCGGCGGCTTCGCCCTCGATCTCCAATATTGCGGCGAGCGCGTGATTCTTGCTCTCGGCCTTGAAATAGGCCTCGCGATCGAGCGCGCGATCGAGTGCGGCGGAGATGTCCGAGAAACGCGAGGCGACGCCGATCATCAGCCGCGGCAGATCGATATTCTTCGAGCGGGCGGAGGAGATGAAGCCGCCGGTCAACTCGGCGAGCGCGCCGGGAACGAGGCTCGGATCGTCGAGCTGCGCGGCGCAGCAGCTGTAGAGCGCCTGCTCGAAAGGCTGATCCTTGATCTTGCGCAGCAGCGCGTTGCGCGGCTGGTCGCCAAAATGGATAGTCGAGCCCTTGCCGCCATAGCCGTGCGAAAGATCGAGCGTGTCGGCGCCATAGCGGCAACCGAGCGCGGCGGTCAGATAGACGAGCGCGAGGCTGACGCTGCGGCCGGTGACGTCGGCGAGGGCCTTGTCCATCGCCTCGTCCAGCACGGCGCGCAAGGCTTTGGCGGGCGGCTCCGGCAAAGGCGGCATAGCGCCCGGCTCTGCGGCGATCGTCTCCAATCTCGGCGTGGCGAGCGGTCGCGAAGCCGCGCACGGTTCCGTATCCTCGTCCTCGTCCGGCGCACGCTCATCGCCGGCGGTCTCGCGAAAGATGACGCCGCGCTCGATGATCACGCGGCCGGAGCCGCGATGAAGACTGAGATAGATTCCTTGCTCGGCGCGTTCCTCGGCGGGAATCGAGCGCAGAATGGCCAGAGCTTCGATCTGCTCTACCTCGTCCTGCGCGGCCGCGCGCTGGTCCTGCGGGAGAGCCTCGATCTCGTCGAGGCGCTTCAGCTCATCCTCGGTGTAATCGCCATCGCTCGCGTCGAAGGCGAAATTCGCATCGTTCCAGCGATGCTGGTCCTTATGCTCGTAGCAAGACCAACCCCAGCCTTCCGCCGCGACGATCGCCGCGCCTATCGCTTCGAGCTTCTCCTCGGCGAGACGCTTCAGCAGCGGGCCGTCGAGAAACCAGCTGTGACCTTCGAGCAGCTGCTCGTCGAGCTCGCCGCCGGCGGATGCATAGGCCTCTTTGCCGACGAAGGCGGCGAGATAATTCGTCTCGCGCACGGACTCGCCCCGCAAATGCTCGGCGATTTCTTCCGCGTCGACATAGGCGAAGAGATCGCCGCCGTCGCATTGATGCTCCAGCTCGGCGAGCTCGCGCTCTTGATCCTCATGGCTGGCGCTGGCGGCGAAGGCGCACGCCTGCTCGGCGCTGAGCTTTCCGCTGCGCCAATAGTCGCGCACCTTCGGGCAGAGGCGGCCGAGCCGCAGGCGATCCTTCACAAAGCGCAGGCTCTTGCCGGTCTTGCGCGCGATCTCGTCGTCGCTGAGAAAAAACGCATTGCGCAAGCGCACGAGCTGCTCGAACTCGCTCACCGGATGCAAGTCGCGACGCTGCAGGAAGGAGACGAGGCTGACCTCGGCCGCCTGCTCGTCCGAGCCCTCGAAAATTTCGCAGGGGACCGGACAATCGACGCCGATGTCGCCATGCTCGACCAACGACGCCAGCGCCTGAAAGCGCCGGCCGCCGTCGAGCGCGACCGTCTTGCCGTCCTCGACGCGCAGCAGCAGCCGGTCGATGACGCCATGTTCGCGGATTGAGGCGGCCAGCTCGGCGATCTCCTCCGGCGCGGCCGGCTCGTCGCGGCGGGCGTTGAAACGCGAGACGCCCGCGATCTTGTGCAGGGGCAGCGTGTTCATGGCTCAGGCTCCGGGCTCGGCGTTAAGATCGGCGCTGGATGTCTTTGCGATCGGCGCGGCGGATTCGATTATTCTCGCCGCTTCTCTGTTCAGCTCCTCGCTCAACACGATGGAAGCGCGCGTCTTGCTGATGTTCTTGCCGATCTTCAGCTTGATATGCAGGACATGCGTCTCGACCGTCCTGTTGCTGATGCCGATGATTGTGGCGATCTCCTTGTTGAGCAGACCTTTGGCCATATGGACGGCGACCTGGCGCTCGCGCGGCGTCAGCTTGTCGAGGATGCGCTCGGAGGTGGGAGGCTGTTGCGTTTCCATGCTCAGACCTCCTGTGCGCGCGGCGTGGCCGCATTGGAGAGCGTGAGGAAATCTCCGCCCAGCTCCAGGATCGCCTTGTCGCGGCGTGCTGCGATTTTCATGCGAGCGCGCGGCGGCAGGTTGCGCGGCGGGCGCAGCGCGATGAGGCGCGTCAGATGGAATCGCAGATCGTGAATATTGCTACGATTCCGGGCGACGCGCGCCTCGCGCAGATCGCGCCAGAGCACGTCATCGAGATCGACGATGACGCTGCGCTGCGCGTCGACGATGGGTTGAGAAGTGGGATCGGAAACGACGATTGGGAGCATTTCAGCCTCCGAGAGAAAGAAAAGCGGTCAGAGCGAGTGAGGTGACAGCGCCGAGCGCGGCGCCACAGCAGAGGGCCAGCAGGCCGAGCGGCATGGTCGCCGCGACAGTCGGCGTCGCGGCGAGCGGATCGGGATCGAAGACGAGAAAATCCGGCTCTGCGGCAATGAGCGGATCGGCCATCGCAGCGGCGAGCATTTCGGCGCGGCGCAATTGCAGGCGACGCGCACATATTGCGGCGGCGTGATTGCAGGCGATATCGAGATAGGACTGGATGATATGCTCGGGCCAGCCGAGCGCGGCGAGCGCCTGCGGCGACAGTTCCTCATGCGCCTCGAAGAGATCGGTGATGTCCTCGGCGAGACGACAGGTGACGAGCAGAGGATCGACCATTTCTGCGCGCGTCTGCGGCCAGCGCGCCGCGTTCCAAAGCTCCGCGAGAGAGGCTGGTCCGAGCGTGGAGGCCGAGGCGGGCGCAGCATCGATCATGCGCGGGCGCTCGCCTTCTTATGGCTGGCGACGCCGCCCTTCTTGCCGGCGGCGGAGGCGAGCGCCGGATCGCGCGAGAAGCTGCGCTTCTCCGGCGCGACGGAGGTTCCACCCTTGCGGCCCGCGGCGGCGGCAAGATCGGGATTTTGCGAGAAGCTCCTCTTCTCCGCGGGAACGGCGCTGCCGCCGCGACGGGCGATCTCGCGCTGCTTCTCGGGGGCTACGCAGGCGAAGCCGCGTCGGGATTTTGTAGGAGATGAAGGGAATTCGTCCGAACAGCGCATTTTGAAACTCCATCGCGAGGTGCGATGGAGTGAGTGTTTCGTATCAGGAAACTAATGTCAACTGCTTAGATTCCTGATACGAAATTTTTGAGCGCGATACATCCCCTATCGGCAAAAAGAGAATCTCAATCAAAATGCGTAACGCGGCACAGATAGTGCGGCGTTCGGATCGCAGTATCAGCGGTCCTTTTTTCTAGATCCGAATTTGTTTACGGTTTCCGTTTGGTCGTCCGATTTCGTGATCAGATCTCTGATGTCATCACGAGGGAACGCAGCACGCAGGACGTCGACCATTCTCGAAAGCTCCTCGTCTCGACGGTTTTGGAAAAAGTGGGTCAACCAATCATCGAGAGGGTGACGAAATAAGGAGATTGGGTCGGTGTTGAGTAGCACCGCAAGCCGTTTTACATTGTCTTCACCGGGCAGATCGCCTGAGCACCATTTCGAGACCGTGCCCTTGCTAATGCCAAGTTCGCGGCAAACGTCAGCCTGCTTTAGCCCGCGGTGGTCGATCCACTCCTCGATATAATGGAGCCTGTCGCGGCGGTCATCTTCGTGAATGGTCAGTGGTTTTCTCATGTTGGGATTATAGGAAACGGGTGAACACGAGTCGTTGCACCTAAAGGAAACTTTCCGCTTGCAAAATGTTTCGTGATATGAAACTTTTTAGGAATGGAACATCCGCTACGCACTTTTCGGCGCGCAAATAAGATCACCCTCGAGCAACTTGGGGCGCGGGTGGGCGCGACCAAGGGATTTTTGAGCAAGATCGAGAGCAAACGACAGCTTCCTTCGATGGCTCTGGCCGCGAAGATCTCGGAAGCGACCAATGGCGCCGTGACTCCGAATGATTTGATTTCTCCACCTGCGGCAGATCAGTCGGCTCACATCGTCTCCGCCATTCAATCCGAAGGAGCCGACGCATGAGCGGGCGTCTCATCGATCTTCTCGCTTTTCTCGCCGCCTGCGCGGCGGCGATCGTCGCCGACGATATCGAAGGCTTGCGCTCGTGAGCGGGCGCGTCGCCGCACGGGCGGCGAAGCTGGGGACGCTGATCTCCGTCGGCCCCTGGCGCAATTGCGAGACCGGCGAGGAGACGGGCGATCTCATCATCCTGTTCGAGGTCGACGGCAAGGTCGGCCGAATGCGGCTCGCGGATTCCTGCGCCGCCACGCTCGCCGACGCGATCGGACCGGTGCGCGCGACGATCGCCGATAGGCGCAAGCGCGCCGCCGAGGCGGCGGAGAAATCGAAGCTTCGCGCGGCCAGTGGAGCGGCTCGCGCGGAGGGCGGACGGGATCATGTCGATCGCGATCTGGCGTCCGCTTCCCCGACGGCCCGCGGGGATACGTCCCCGCGGGCATGCGCGGAGGGATGAATTCGCGCGAGAGCGCAGTTTGACGTGTCCGAACGTCGGGCTTCGGTTCGACGGTAAACGGTCCCCGCCTGGCGTCTCTAAACGAGTCATCGGGAAAAGGGGTCGCCAGCCGCTCCGGCGGCAACCGCATTCGGCCGCGGGGGCACCGTTCCAATTCGCGCGACAGCGCGTCCTGAAAGGTGGGCGGATTTGATCGTGGCTGCAACGCCTTCGTCTCGTGGAGCAACGATCCGACCGCTGGGGCCGGCCTGACAAGCCGGCCCCGGACGGTCGTGAAGAGAAACATCGGCTTCGCCGCCTGTGCTTGGCGGCCTCGCGGCGAAGCGGAAGGTGCAAGGTCTCGTCTCATCTCCATCGTGCTCTCTCCCATGAGAAGGAGTGGAGCACGGATCGGAATGATGAAACATCATCTGGCGGATGATAAAATGTCAGTCGTCGCATTGGACGAGGCGGCCCGTAGGTGGGCCGGCGAGCTGGAAGAGAGAGAGGCGCGGCGCTCGGGCGTCTCGCGTCTGCAGGCACGGCGCATCGTCGCTCGCCGCACGGGCCTCGCGCCCGGCACTCTCGAGAACATCAAAAATCGCCGGACCAAGGGCGTGCGCGGCTGGGTGCTCGGCGTTCTTCAAGCTGCTTATGTCCGAGAGATCGAGAATGAAATCGCCCGCCTCTCCCATGAGCTGGACATGGCTCGCCTCGGCGTCCTGGCGTCTGACGACGGCGAAATTCAAGAGATGGAAGCGCAGCGCGCGTCGCTGCGCGAGCTGGTGGGCTGAGCGATGGCGGATGCTGCGCTCGCGCCGAAATCAAAATGGCTCGCGCATGACGCGGAGCTGAAGCGGCTCTGGCTCGACGGCGTGACTGCGTCCGAGATCGCCGCGCGGCTGGGCTCGGGCATTTCCAAGAATGGCGTTATCGGAAGGCTGCGAGATATCGGCCTCATCGGCAAAGGCGTCGGGCGCGCCACGCGATCAAAACCGGGGCGCGTGAAGGCGGCAAAGGCCCCTACCCCCTCGCCTGCGCAAAAGGAATTGGCCATAGCGCCGGCGCCGGAGACGGAGACGGAATGGCCGTTCGCCGAGGCGGTCGTAAATGCTCGTGCGATCGTCGAGGCGGCGCGCGCGGAACCGCCGATCGCCAGCGGCGGAATAACCATCCTGCAGCTGCGCAACGGGCTCTGCCGATATCCGCTGGGCGATCCGCGCGCCGAGGATTTTTGCTATTGCGGCGCGCCGACGCGGCGTCCGCTCTATTGCGAGGCGCATCATGCGATCAGCTTCCGGCCGCCGGAGCCGCGCAGGTCCCGCGGCAAAGGGCGGTGACGCGATGACCGATCTCTTCGGCTCCTCACCATCCGTCGCGACGCCGCAGGATCCCGTCGCGACAGCGACGCGCGGCGGCGTCGTCAACGTCGATGGACGTAAGCGCATCGTGCATCGCTGCTTCGTCTGCAACTCCGATCTCGCGCCCTTCGGCCGAGGATCGGCATTTCGCGTCGAAGAAATGGTGTGGGCGTGCCGTGAGCATAGAGGGGAGCTCGGATGAGCAATCTGCAAAAGGCAAGAGCGCGCAGTAAGCGCGAAATGCTCTCCCAATTGTTCGAGCAAGGCTATCTCTTCATCTGCGATGTCGCGGCGCATCACGAGCTGCGCAAAGTTCTCGCCGGGCTGCGCGCCGAGGGCCGTGAGATTTTGACCTATCTGCGCGACAGCGGCCGAACGGCGATCCTCGCCAAGCGCGCGCGGGCTTCCCGGAGGCGGGCATGAAATATGATGAGATAGAGCGTCTCGGCGCGCTGCTGCGCGCGGGCGCGCCGATCGAGGGCGATGAGATCGAAGCGTTTCGCCAGTGCCTGCTCGATAGCGGATGGTGCGATTCGACGGTTGCGCGGGAATATATGGCGATCGCCGCGATGATCCTCGCCCGGCTGACGGAGGCGCCGCAGCGTCTGCCCGATCGGCGCGCCGGCGAGGCCTTCGAATTCGAGTTCGAAGGCACGCAATTTTCTTGCACGCTCGGGTTTTATCCCGACGGCCGCCTCGGCGAGATATTTCTCAATGGGCTGAAGCTCGATAATGCGCAGGATATCTATGCGCGCGATCTCGGCATAGCGCTCTCGATCGGGCTGCGTCATCGCGCGCCTTTCGATCTGCTGCGCAAGGCGATGACGCGCGCGGCCGGCGGCAAGCCGCAAGGCCTCGGCGGCTTCATTCTCGATGTTATCGCGGAGCATGGGCAATGAGCCGCAGCGGCGCGCAACAAATAAAGGCCGATCTGGCGCGCGCATGGATCGAAGTGCCGCACTGGGTTCCGCCGCGGTGGGAGCTGGACTATCTCGCCATCGCCGAGCGTGACGGCGAAGAGGCTGCGGCCGCCGTCATGCGCCGCCGCCTGCGTGATGCTTCCGCGGAGGCGCGCCATGGCCGATGATCCCTATCTCGATTTTTTGCGCGCGAAGATCAGGCTCGCGCCGAAGAGCGGCTTCGAAGTGCGCGACGAGGATCTCTCGCCTGCGCTGCTCGGCCACCAGGGCGCGTTGGTCAAATGGGCGGCGCGCGGCGGCAGGCGCGCCATATTCGCGCGCTTCGGCCTCGGCAAGAGCGTCATGCAGATCGAACTGCTGCGGCTGCTGCTGAAGGAATTCGGCGGACGTGGGCTCATCGTCGCGCCCTATGGCGTGCATCGCGACATTATTCTCGACGCGCGCGAGAAGCTCGGCGTCGAGATCAAGAAGATCAGCCGCATCGAAGATTGCGAGGCCGAAGGACTCCATCTGACCAATTACGAGCCGGTGCGCGACGGCAAGCTCGATCCGAATGAATTTCTCGCCGTCAGCCTCGACGAGGCGAGCGTGCTGCGCTCTTTCGGCTCCAAGACCTATCAGACGTTTTTGACGCTGTTCGATCGCGTGCGCTTTCGCTTCGTGGCGACGGCGACGCCCTCGCCCAATCGCTATAAGGAGCTCATTCATTACGCCGGCTTTCTCGGCGTGATGGATACGGGCCAGGCGCTCACGCGATTTTTCCAACGCGATTCGACGCGCGCCAATCAGCTGACGCTCTATCCGCATAAGGAGCGGGAATTCTGGCTGTGGGTGTCGAGCTGGGCGGTGTTTTTGGAGAAGCCGTCCGATCTCGGCTTCTCCGACGAGGGTTATGATCTACCGCCCTTCGAGCTCGTCGCGCATGAGGTCTCGACCAAGGTCGACGGCTATCGCTTCGAGCGCAATGGCCAGGGCCAGATGTTCGGCGACGCCGCCGGCGATCTCGGCGAGGCCGCGCGGGCGCGGCGCGCCAGTCTGGCCGCGCGCATCGCCAAGACGGCGCAGATCGTCGCCGAGGCGCAGCAAGATCATTTTTTGCTGTGGCACGATCTCGAGGATGAGCGAAAGGCGCTGGAGAAGGCGTTGCCGGAGGTCGTCTCCGTCTATGGCGGACAGGCGATGAATGTGCGCGACGACATTATGCAGCGCTTCGCCGACGGCAATCTGAAGCGGCTGGCCGCGAAGCCGATCATGCTCGGCTCCGGGCCGAACATGCAGCACCATTGCCATCGCGCCGTCTTCTGCGGCGTCTCTCACAAGTTCAACGATTTCATTCAAGCCGTGCATCGCATTCAACGCTTCCAGCAAAAGAAGCGCGTGCGCATAGACGTCGTCTACGCCGATACGGAACGGCAGGTCTATCGCGATCTAATGGCGAAGTGGAAGCGCGACGGCGAGCTGAGGGCGACCATGACCGAGATCATTCATAAATATGGCTTGAACGATGTCGCGATGAACGAGACGCTGGCGCGCACGATCGGCGTCGAGAGGATCGAGGCTTCGGGAGAAGGATGGCAGGTCGCGAATAATGACACGGTCGATGAGGCGCGGCGGCTGGGTGAGAATTCTCTCGATCTGATCGTGACCTCCATCCCCTTCGCCAATCATTATGAATATACGCCGAGCTACAATGACTTCGGCCATACCGACGACAATACGCATTTCTGGCAGCAGATGGATTTTCTCACGCCAGAGCTGCTGCGCGCTCTGAAGCCGGGACGCATCGCAGCCATTCATGTGAAGGATCGCGTGCTATTCGGCAATGTGACCGGCGAAGGCGTGCCGACGATCTCGCCTTTCCACGCAGAGACGATCTTTCATTACAAGCGCCATGGGTTTCAATTCATGGCGATGATCACCGTCGTCACCGATGTCGTGCGTGAGAATAATCAGACCTATCGTCTCGGCTATTCGGAGATGCTGAAGGACGGGACGAAGATGGGCGTCGGCTCGCCCGAGTATGTGGTCATCATGCGCAAGCCGCAGAGCGACCGCTCGCGAGGCTATGCCGATGTTCCGGTGGCGCGCGAGCGCGACGGCGGCTCCGCGTCGCTGGCGCGCTGGCAGGTGGATGCGCATGCGTTCTGGCGCTCCTCCGGAGATCGTCTCGCGACGCCGGAGGAGCTGGCTCATGTCGATCCCGGCTCGCTGGCCAAGTTGTTCACGCAATGGAGCCTCGCGCGCGTCTATGATTATGAGACACATGTGCGGATCGGCGAGGAGCTGGAGGCGCGCGGCGCCCTGCCCTCGACCTTCATGGCGCTGGCGCCGGGCTCGCACAGCGCGGATGTGTGGCACGACGTCAATCGTATGCGGACGCTCAATGGCGCGCAGAGCGCGAGCGGACGCGAGCAGCATGTCTGCCCGCTGCAATTCGACATCGTCGATCGCTTGATCCAGCGCTACAGCCGCGAGGGCGAGCTGGTCTATGATCCGTTCGGCGGTCTCTTCACTGTGCCGTTTCGCGCGCTGCATTTGAAGCGGCGCGGGCGCGCCGTCGAGCTCTCCGACAAATATTTCTTCGACGGGATCAAATATCTGCAGGCGGCCGAGCGACAGATCGGCGCGCCGACGATGTTCGATCTGCTGGATAGCGGAGCGGCGGCGTGATGAAAGCGCTCACCATCTGGCAGCCATGGTGCTCGCTGATCATCGTCGGCGCGAAGCCCTATGAGTTTCGCAGCTGGGAGGCTCCTCGCTCGGTGGTCGGGCAGCGCATCGCGCTCCATGCCGGCGCGCGCAAGGTCAAGCGGGAGGAGATCGCCAATCTCATCCTTCGGCTGAAAGGGGATAACCGCTGGACTACCGGATTGCGGCCGGAGATCGCGTTGCCGTTCCTCGAAAAGTGGCATGCGCATCCGGGATCGCTGCCATTGTCCTGCATTTTGGGAACTGCGCTCCTCGGCGCGCCGCGCCGCGCCGGGCATATTGCGCACGAGTTCGGCGGCGCGTTCATAAATGACTCCGAGCGCGACGAATACGCCAATTTCGCATGGCCGATGCTCGACCTGCGCGTCTCGAATGATCTGCGGCCGGTGAAAGGCGCGCAGGGCTTTTTCAACTGCGACTATTCGGAGGCGGCGTGAGCGACGTCGATTTCGAGGATTGGATCGTGGAGGCGAGGCGCGTGAAGGTCGCGGATTTCTGCCGTCGGCGCTCGATCAAGATCCTGCCCGGCGATCAGGGCCAGCCCTGCCCCGGCTGCGGCGGCGTCGATCGCTTCTCGGTCAATCTGAAAAAGAACAAATGGTATTGCCGCAAGAGCGGGACTGGCGGCGATGCCCTCGCGCTCGCCATGCATATAGATGGCACGGATTTCATCGCCGCCTGCGAGACGCTGACCGGACGGCCGCCGCCGGGGCGCGCGGCGGCGGAGAGCGCGGCCGAGCGGTGCGAGCGCGAAGAGCGCCTGGCGCGAGAGGCGCGCGAGCGGGCGGAAGAAGAGGCGCGCCAGGCGCGCGTCGCGGAACAGTTTCGCGAGGATGAGCGGCGGCGCGCCTGGAAGATATGGCGGCGCGCTGTTCCGCCACAGGGGACGCTGGTCGAGGCTTATCTCGCGCACCGCGGGCTATCGCTGCCTATCGGCGCGCGGCTGAAATTCGCGGAACGTCTCGCCCTTTGGGATAAGCCGGGCGGCGCGATCGTCCATGAGGGGCCGGCCATGGTGGCGGCGATCATAAGGCCGGACGGCCGCTTCGGCGGCGTGCATCAGACGTGGATCGATCTTTCGACCGAGAAGGGCAAGGCGGCGATCGTCGACGCGAAGGGCAAAGAGCTGCCGTCCAAGAAGGTGCGCGGCTCGAAGAAGGGCGGCTCCATTCTGCTGCGGCCGTCCGCCGGCGCGCCGCGGCGCCTGATGATCGGCGAGGGAATCGAGACGGTGATCTCCGTCCTCGACGCGCTCGCCGAGCGCGGCTCGCCGCTGCTCGAGGGCGCGGAGTTCCGCAGCTCCGTCGATCTCGACAATCTCTGCGGCAAGGCGAAGGGCCGCGTGCGCCATCCGACGGAAACAGCGCCTGATGCTCTGGGGCGCGCGAGAGCGGTTTTCGTCGGCTCGGCCGAGGTCGATTTCGAGAATGATTGGCCGCTGATCGATGTGCCTGCGAGCGTCGAAGAGCTGTTTCTGCTCGGCGACGGCGACAGCGAGGCTTTCGCGACCAGGCTGAAGATGGAGCGCGCGGGGAAGCGCTTTTCCGCGGCGCATCCGCAGCTCGCGATCTATCTCGCGATGAGCCGCGCTGGCGATGATTTCAACAAGATGAGAATGACGGGGAGGGTCGCGGCGTGACGGAAGAGCTATCGCCCGCAGTGCGGGATATCATCGCGGAACGGCGACGACAGGTCGACATCGAAGGCTGGACCCCAGCACATGACGATAAGCATATCGATCGGTCTCTTGCTATGGCCGCCGCGAGTTATGCAATTCCACCGAACCGCCGTGAAATGAAATTTCATTTGCACGATCGCGCCCGCCCCATGGTTCCCGCCACATGGCCTATTTCTTGGTCGCCATCATGGTGGAAGCCGAAAAGCCACCGGCGCGATCTCATCCGCGCTGGCGCGCTCATCGTCGCAGAGATCGAACGTCTCGATCGTGAGGCGGCCGCAGCGATATGACATCCTCCGACGAGATCGTTCGCATTGTCGAGACGGCGGAAATTCTCGCCTTTCCGCGGGGCGCGAAATCCAGCGACGGGTCTCCCTCCTCGGGGGGAGATGCGCCGCCGCGCGAGCCGCCGGAAGAGCCTCCAGAGCCGCCGCCGCCATCCGACGATGATGGCGATGATGGCGACGGCAGCGTCATCGATCGGCTGAACAGCGAATTCGCCTTCGTGCTGATCGGCAGCCGCGCGATCGTCATTCGAACGCAGCCGGAAGCGCCGCCCGAGGATCGGCTGCGCATGCTCTCGCTCGACGCCTTCAAGGCCTATATGCACAATCGCGGCGCTTCCGTGCCGCGCCGCAAGCGACAGGATGACGGCACATGGGAGACGGTGCGTGTCTTCGTGAAGCTCGGACCTTATTGGCTCGGCCATAAGGAGCGTTTGACCTATGTCGGAATAGAGTTTTGGCCCAATCCCGACGAAGTTGAAGGAACGCCCGGCTATATCAATCTCTATCGCGGTTTTTCGATCGCGCCGGATCGCGTCACGCCGAAAGCGGAAAGATGGAAACGCTATAAGATTTTCCGAGATCACCTCATCAATAATATCTGTCTCGGCGACACGATTCATTTCGACTGGATTTGGCATTGGCTGGCGCATCTGCTGCAACGGCCGCGCGAGCGCGTCGGCACGGCGATCGTGCTGCGGGGATTGCAGGGCGTCGGCAAGAGCACGATCGGCGATGTGATCGGCAAGATGATCGCAGCGCATTACTTCCTCGTCGATGATCAGCGCTATGTGATCGGCAATTTCAACGCGCATATGGCGAGCTGCCTGCTGCTGCAGGTCGACGAGGGCGTCTGGGCCGGCGACAAGGGGGCCGAAGGTCGGCTCAAAGGCCTCGTCACGGCGCCCAAGCAGATGATCGAGGCGAAGGGCGTCGATCCGATCAGGCTCAATAATTATGTGCGGCTGATCTTCACATCGAACAGCGATTGGGTGGTGCCGGCGGGGATGGACGAGCGGCGTTTCGCCGTCTTCGACGTCGGCGCCGGAGTGAAGGAAAACCACGGCTATTTCGCCGAAATGTGGAAGGAGCTTGAGAGCGGCGGCTTGGAGGCGCTGCTCGCCGATCTCTTGGATTGCGAGCTGGATGCGCCAGGCTCGCCGAATTTGCGATCGATCCCGCGCACAGAGGCGCTGCTCGAGCAAAAGATAAGATCGCTCGATCCGATCGCCGCCTGGTGGCTGGCGCGGCTCGAGAATGGAACGCAGACGCATCGCGCGGCCGCATGGCGCGCGCGCGTGCCGATCGTGACCTTGTTCAATGATTATCTGCGCAGCACGGAACGCATCGGCGTGCGGCGAAAGGCGGCCGAGACGGAATTCGGCATTCGCATGAAGCGTCTCCTCCCAAACATGGCCAGGGTGAAATCGCTCGAAGAAGTCGAGGCGATCGGCGAAGACGGGCGGCCTCTCGTCCAGTCGAAGCGCGTCTATTGCTGGGTTTTTCCGCCCCTCGCCGAATGCCGCGCCGCCTTCGAGGCGCAGATCGGGCAGTCCTATCAATGGGGCGACGATGACGGCTCGCCGCCGGCCGGCGATGGAAGCATGGAGGCGGATACGGCGCTGTAGCGTCCCACCTGTCCCACCTCGCCGCGTTTATCGACGGAGGTGGGACATATGCAAGTTTCTGAATTTGTGGGAAGTGTCCCACCTGTCCCACCT
>NZ_LUUM01000302.1:0-8156 GCF_001644125.1 Methylosinus sp. R-45379 | reverse complement strand
ACTTGGGGCGGGCCGCCCCGACGCGCGCGCTACTCATGAACAATCACCGGCTACGCAACCAACGATGCGAACAATGCCCGATCGCGGTAAAAGCCGGGTTTAGAAAGCCCGTGCGCGGCTGTCCCTTTTCCGCACGCCTTCGTTAAGAAATTCCATTTTCACCAGATGTTTACGAACGCTCATGGGAGGTGCGAGCGCTTGGGCGCGCGCTCACGGGGCGAGCTCTGGGCGCGCTTCGCTCAGCTCCCGCAGCGGCGCGAAGCTCATGCGGTGAAAGGGCGTCGGCCCATGGGTTTCGAGAGCGGCGAGATGCTCGCGCGTGCCATAGCCGGCGTTGGTCTCGAATCCGTAATGGGGATAGAGCCGGGCGAGGCGGCGCATCTGGCGATCACGCGCAACCTTGGCGACAATCGACGCGGCGGCGATGGAAAGAGAAAGCGCGTCGCCTTTCACGATCGCCTCGCCCGGGCAGGCGAGTTCCGGCAGGTCGCGGCCGTCGACCAGCACGAAGCCCGGCGCGACATGGAGCGCGGCGACGGCGCGCGCCATGGCCAGCAGCGCCGCGCGGCGAATGTTCAGCCGGTCGATTTCCTCGACGCTGGCGAAGGCGACGCCGATGGCCAGCGCGCTGGAGACGATTCGCTCGAAGGCGGCGTCCCGCGCCTTGGCCGACAGAGCTTTCGAATCATCGACGCCGTCCGGCAGCCGGTTCGGGTCGAGAATCACGGCCGCGGCCGCAACCGGCCCGGCGAGCGGCCCGCGCCCGACCTCGTCGACGCCGGCGATGGGCCGAGCGCCGCCGCGCAGAACGCGCGTCTCGGTGAGAAAATGGGGGGGCATGCTCGCTCGGCTCGTCGAAAAGGGGCGACTGAAAAAAACACAGCGGCGGGATCGGAGCAATCGATCCCTACGCGCCTTTTTAAAAAAGGCTCAGCTGCTCGGCGTCGCTGCGGGGCGGCCGGAACAGATCGGCGCGCAGCCGCGTGCGCGAAAAGCCGAGACGCTGCGCGGCAAGCTCGAAGCGGCGTCCGATCATCCAGGCGTAGGGGCCGTCGCCGGTCATGCGCTTATCGAAGGACGGGTCATAGAGCTTGCCGTCGCGCGCCGAGCGCACCAGCGAGAGCACATGCCGGGCCTTGGCCGGAAAATGGGTGACGAGCCATTCGCTGAACAATTCGCGCAGCTCGAGCGGCAGCCGCAGCATCACATAGCCGGCCTCGCGCGCGCCGGCGGCATGGGCGCGCGTCAATATGGTCTCGATCTCGGCGTCATTGACCGCCGGAATGATCGGCGCGACCAGAACAGCGACCGGAATTCCCGCCTCGGCCAGCCGCTCGATCGTTGCGAGCCGTCGCTCGGGCGATGCGGCGCGCGGCTCCATCGCCCGCGCCAAGGCCGGATCGAGCGTCGTCAGCGAGATCGCGACCTTGACCAGGCCCTTGCGCGCCATGGGCGCGAGAATGTCGATGTCGCGAACGACCAGCGAGGATTTCGTCACTATGCCGATCGGATGATCGGCGCGGCTCGCCACCTCGAGCAGGCCGCGGGTGACGCGATAGCGCTTTTCGAGCGGCTGATAGGGGTCGGTATTGGCGCCGATGGCGATGGTCTTGGGCGAATAATTGCGCGCCGACAATTCGCGCTCGAGCAATTGCGCCGCGCTTTCCTTGACGAAAATCTCCGTCTCGAAATCGAGCCCCGGCGAGAGGCCCATATAGGCGTGGCTCGGCCGCGCATAGCAATAGACGCAGCCATGCTCGCAGCCGCGATAGGGATTGATGGAGCGCTCGAAGGAAATATCCGGCGAGTCGTTGCGCGTGATGATCGTCTTCGCCCGCTCGACATGGACATTGGTGTGGAACTCGCCGAGCTCCTCCAACCCATTCCAGCCGTCATCGGTCTCGACGCGCCGCTCGCGCTCGAAACGACCGCTCTCATTGGAGAGCGCGCCACGCCCGCGCCGCCGCGCCGGATCGACGATCGGACGCTCCTCGCTGGAAAAATTCACGACCGCGCCGATCGCCTCACGGCTCAGCTGCGCCGCCCGGCGCCAGTCGCTCTTCTCCGATTTCTCGATCAGACGTTTCGCCGAGCTCGCCATGGCGATGATCTCCTTGCCGGCCCTGCGGCCGGCGTCTCGCCGGGCGCCGGCCTCGCTTCGGCTCGCGGCGCGAGACGCCCATGCGCGACACTGGGGCGCCTCGCGACCGCGAGCCTCGATGCGACGCTTACAACGGCTACTTACAACTCTAGGGGACTTGTTTACGCACGCTCGGAACATTTGACGAACAAGAGAACGTATACGGAACAAACGAGGCCGAGTCAAGCGGCGGCGGCGCAGCCAGTCACAAAGAGGCGGCCGGTCACAAAGAGAATGGAACGGAGAAAAGGCGCCCGGAGCACGCCGCCGACAGCGCGCGCTTGTCCACAGGCTGCGCGACGCAGTTGAACGCGCGGCGCGAATCGATATGACTCCGCGCCATGATCTTTCCCCCCTTCACGGCTGGAAGGGCGCCGCGATGACGGCGCCCGCCAAGGTTTCCATCGATCTCGGGACCCGCGCCGATGGCGGCGTCGCAACGCTCGATCTCGAGGAGCTGCTGGCGACGCGCCTTCTGGTGCAGGGCAATTCCGGCTCCGGAAAATCGCATCTGCTGCGCCGCCTGCTGGAGCAGAGCGCGCCGTGGGTGCAGCAGGCGATCATCGATCCGGAGGGCGATTTCGTCACGCTGGCGGAGCGCTACGGCCATGTCGTGGTGGACGCCCGCTGCGGCATCGCCGATCTCACGCGCATCGCCGCGCGCGCCCGCCAGCACCGCGTCTCCGTGGTGCTCGATCTCGAAGGGCTCGACGCCGAGCAGCAGATGCACGCCGCCGCCGCCTTTCTCGGCGGGCTCTTCGACGCCGAGCGCGACCAATGGTATCCGCTGCTCGTCGTGGTGGATGAGGCGCAGCTCTTCGCGCCCGCCGTCGCCGGCGAAGTGTCGGACGAGGCGCGCAAAGCCTCGCTCGGCGCCATGACCAATCTGATGTGTCGCGGCCGCAAGCGAGGTCTCGCCGGCGTCATCGCCACGCAGCGCCTCGCCAAGCTCGCCAAGAATGTCGCGGCGGAGGCGTCCAATTTTCTCATGGGCCGCACTTTCCTCGACATAGACATGGCGCGCGCCGCCGATCTGCTCGGCATGGAGCGGCGGCAGGCGGAAATGTTCCGCGATTTGCAGAGCGGCAATTTCGTCGCCCTCGGCCCGGCCATGGCGCGCCGCCCGCTGCCCGTGCGCATCGGCCCGGTGGAGACTTCCGCGCGCAATGTCAGCCCCAGGCTGCTGCCGCTGCCGGAGGCCGGCGCCGACGACGCGCATCTCATTTTCACGCCCGGCGCCAATGAAGCGCGCTTCGAGGCGCCGCGCCGGCCGGCGCCGCCCACGCCGACCGCCGATGTGCTGGCGCGGCTCGCCCGCAGCGCGCCGCCGGCGCCGCCCGCCGCCGAGCCGCCGCCGAGCATTTCGCCCGAGCAGCGTCAGGCCGCGATCGATTCGGCGCTGCGCGAGATTTTGAGCGACAGCGACGCCAATTTCCGCACCATCGCGGTGCTCTATCAGGATTTTCTGGTGCGCTGCCGGATCCGTCGCATCGGCGGCGAGCCCTTGAGCCTGCCCGCCTTCCGCCGTCGCCTCGCCGTGGCCCATGCCGGCATAGAGCTCGCCGAAGCCGAGTCCGAGGATTCGCCCTGGGCCGAGGTGCTCGCAATGGCGGGCGCTCTGCCCGAGGATATGCAGGGCGTTTTTCTATCGCTGGCGCGCGCGGCCTTCGACCATCGCCCCTGCCCTTCCGACGCCGATGTCGCCAGCGCCTATGGCACGCGCTCGCCCGGACGGGCGCGGCGGCTGCTCGCCTATATGGAGGAACAGCAGGCGATCGTCTGCCGTCTCGACCAGCGCGGCTGGCGGATCGTCGCCATTCCCGGCGTCGCTTGGGAGACAGAGCCTGGCGATCCGGGCGCCGCAGCGACGACGACCGAGGTGAGTTCCGCCTGACGATTTCTGAGGATTGCTGTCGCCCGGCCTATGCCGCCTTCCTTCTCCCCGCATGCGGGGAGAAGGTGCGGATGAGGGGCCGGGGGCGTTTTCCGTCGGTGGCTGACGCCCCGAGCCCCTCACCCCGGCCCTCTCCCCGCGAACGGGCAGAGGAGGAAATTTCCCTTACTGCCGAATCGTCTCCCGCTGCGCATAGCCGAGACGGACGTTCAGCTCTTGCAGCACTTTCTCGGCGGCTTCCGGAATATTGGTGCCGGGCGGGAAGATCGCCGCGGCGCCGGCGTCATAGAGCGCTTGGAAATCCTGCTCGGGAATGACGCCGCCGACGACCATCATCACCTCCTCGCGCCCGGCCGCCTTCAGCGCGTCGCGCAATTCCGGCGTCAGAGCGAGATGGCCGGCGGTCATCGTGTTCACGCCGACGATATGCACTTGTTCTTCCGCGGCGCGCTTGGCCACTTCTTCCGGCGTCGCGAAGAGATCGCCGATGACGACCTCGAAACCCAAATCCGTGAAGGCGGAGGCGATGACCTTCTGGCCGCGGTCATGGCCGTCCTGGCCGAGCTTGGCGACGAGAATCTTCGGCTTGCGCTTGTCATTCTCGGCGAAGGCCGCCGTCATGCTGCGCACGCGCGCGACCTTGTCGCAATCGGCGCCAGCCTCGCGCGCATAGACGCCGGAAATGACATTGGCCTTGGGCTTATGGCGGTCGAAGACTTTTTCAAGCGCATAGGAGATTTCGCCGACGCTCGCCTTGGCGCGCGCGGCCTCGATGGCGAGCGCGAGAAGATTGCCGTCGCCCTTCGCGCCCTCGGTCAGCGCATCGAGCGCTGCTTGCGTCTTCGCCTCGTCACGCTCGGCGCGCAGGCGTTGGAGCTTGGCGATCTGCGCGGCGCGCACGGCGGAATTATCGACCTTCAGCACATCCGGCGCGACGTCGCTGTCCGGGCGGAATTTGTTCACGCCGACGACGACCTGCTGTCCCGTGTCGATGCGCGCCTGCGTCTTCGCCGCGACCTCCTCGATGCGCTGCTTGGGCAGGCCCGCGGCGATCGCCTTGGCCATGCCGCCGAGGCTCTCGATCTCCTCTATGTGCTTCCACGCCGCCTCGGCGAGCTCGGCGGTCAGCCTCTCCACATAGAAGGAGCCGCCCCAAGGATCGATGATGCGCGTCGTGCCGCTCTCCTCCTGCAACACGATTTGCGTGTTGCGGGCGATGCGGGCGGAAAAGTCGGTCGGCAGCGCCAGCGCCTCGTCCAGCGCATTGGTGTGCAGCGATTGCGTATGGCCCTGCGTCGCCGCCATCGCCTCGACGCTGGTGCGGATGGCGTTGACGTAAACATCTTGCGCGGTGAGCGACCAGCCCGACGTCTGGCAATGGGTGCGCAGAGTCATGCTCTTCTCGGTCTTGGCGCCGAGGTCTTTCATCAGCCGCGCCCACAGCAGGCGCGCGGCGCGGAGCTTCGCCACTTCCATGAAGAAATTCATGCCGATGGCGAAGAAGAAGGAGAGCCGCGGCGCGAAAGCGTCGATATCGAGCCCCGCGGCGACGCCGGCGCGCACATATTCGACGCCATCGGCGAGCGTGTAGCCCAATTCCAGATCGGCCGAGGCGCCCGCCTCCTGCATGTGATAGCCGGAGATGGAGATGGAGTTGAACTTCGGCATATTCTTGCTGGTGTAGGCGAATATGTCCGAGACGATGCGCATCGATGGAAACGGCGGGTAGATATAGGTGTTGCGCACCATGAATTCTTTGAGGATGTCGTTCTGAATCGTGCCGGTGAGCTGCGCCGGCGGCACGCCCTGCTCCTCGCCCGCCACGATGAACAGCGCGAGCACCGGAAGAACGGCGCCGTTCATCGTCATCGACACGCTCATCTGATCGAGCGGAATGCCGTCGAACAAAGTGCGCATGTCATAGATGGAATCGATGGCGACGCCCGCCATGCCGACATCGCCGGAAACGCGCGGATGATCGCTGTCATAGCCGCGATGGGTGGCGAGATCGAAGGCGATGGAGAGGCCCTTCTGCCCGGCGGCGAGATTGCGGCGGTAGAAGGCGTTGCTATCCTCGGCCGTGGAGAAGCCCGCATATTGGCGGATGGTCCAGGGCTGAGCGACATACATGGTCGGATACGGCCCGCGCACATAGGGCGCGACGCCGGGGAAGCCGTCGATGAAGGAGAGGCCGTCTATGTCCTGCGGGCCGTAGGAATTCTTGACTTCTATGCCCTCGGGCGTTCTCCAGCGGCGCGGCGCGGCGGCCTCGGCCGGGGTCGCGGCGACGGGAGCGAAGGCGATTTTGCTGAAGTCGGGAATTTGGGACATTTCTTTCCTCTGACGGCTCCGTCAGTCTATTAGCGAAAAGCGGCGGCCGGCGCAAAGGCCGGCCACGGCGCGAGGACCGCGGCGGGACGAACCCTCAACCGAGCGCTCTGGCGATCAGCGCGTCGAACGCCCTCTGAGGCAGAATTTTCTTCAAAACCAGCACGATGCGCTGGAAGAACGGCCCCACGAAATAATAGCCTTTCGGATGATCGCTGGTCAGAATTTTTTCGATCAGCACGGCGACGGGCTCCGGCGTCGACATGTTCTTCATGAACTTGTCTTTGCCTTTCAGAAACTTGGCGAAATCTCCAGCATAGGCGCCATGCAGCGTTCCCTCCGAGATGACGACATTCTCCGTCATCCGCGTCTTGAACAGGCCCGGCGACACATCGACCACCCGGACGCCCAAGGGGGCCAGCTCCCGACGCAGGCTTTCCGTCAAGCCGCGAACAGCGAATTTGGAGGCGGCGTAATGGCCGCCGAACTGAGTGCCGATCGATCCGCCGAAAGAGCTGATGTTGACGATGACGCCTTTGCTGGCGCGAATGGCGGGCAAGGTCGCCTGGCACACCCTCAGCACGCCGAATAGGTTGGTCTCCATGATTTGCCGGGCTTCCGCCATAGGAACATCCTCGACCGATCCGCGCGTGCTGACGCCCCCACTGTTGACGACAGCGTCGATGCGACCGCTTTTCTCGAGAATGAGCGCCACGCCGTCGCGGACGGAGTCGTCGTCCTCTATGTCGATCCGCAGCGTTTCATAAGCCTCCGCCGGCGGCGCCGACCTCGATGCGCCGAAAACGCGCCAGCCCGAAGCCGCCAGCCGTTCCGCGCAGCATTTTCCGATTCCCGAGGAAGCGCCAATGATCAACACAGTTTTTCGATCCGAACTCGAAACGCTCATCGACTATCTCTTTTTTGAAGTCGCCGTCGAAATATTTGAAAAATGCATCGACGACACGGCCGAGAAACGCTCTTGCGAGCGACACATTGCAGAAATAATGCAAAATTCTCGTGAGAATGCAACTATCTACTCCGCCCGACTCGACGCTTTGCTATCCCGATGCAGCATTCCATAGGGGAAAGTCGAGCGAAGAAAAGCGCTCTCGAAGAAAGACGCTACCTCCCCACCGCCTTCCATCGCGGCCCCTCCGCCCCGAAATCCAGCTCCCAACGAAACCGGCTCAAAACATCGAAGCCGAGTATGATCGGCGCCTCGCCGCCGAGCGCCTCGCGCAAAGGCCCAAAATCATAGGAGACGAAGACGACGTCCTTCAGCACGCGTCCCGCGCCTATGTCTATCTCCTTGGCCTTATAGACTTTCGTGTCGATTTTCTTGCCGGAGGCCTCGCTCACCTTGGCCTTTTTCTTCACCAGGACAAAGAGCGCTCTGTGCCGCTCCAGAAAGCGGCGATCGACGGCGGAGATTTCCGCCCCCGTGTCGAAGAGCCCGACCGCCTCCGTCTTGCCGATGCGCGCCTCGAGGCCGACGAGCTTTTGATCCGGCCAGAGCTTGCGGAAGGACCGCCAACCCGCGCCATCACTCTGCGGGACGAAGACCATCTCGCCGCTCTCGAGATCGAGCGAGAAGCGCGCGCCTTGGAAGAAATCGAGCCCGAGCAGATCATCCCCATCCGAGGTCGCGCAGCGGGTGACGCGATATTTGGCCCGGCCGATATTATTGCCCTGCGCCGCCTTCAGCTCGACATTGGCCGCCTCCACATCCTCGCAGCGGGAAGCGACGCCCGAGGCGCTGGTGGATACGCTGGCGCCCAGCGCCTCGGGCGTCGC
>NZ_LUUM01000301.1:0-28422 GCF_001644125.1 Methylosinus sp. R-45379 | reverse complement strand
CGCCGAGCATGGCGCGCGCGCGGCCAGGCTCGAGCGCGCTCTGCGCAATCGCAACCGCTTGCTCGCCGAGGAGACCGCCGACGCCCGCTGGCTGGACGCCGCCGAGCGCGAGATCGCCGCCCTCGGCGTCGCCGTCGCCGCGGCCCGGGGCGAGACCGTGCTGCGGCTGCGCGCGCTCATCGCGAGAGAGCGCGACGACAGCTCGCCCTTTCCCTGGGCGCAGGTTTCGATAGAGGGGGAGCTGGAGCGCATGATCGGCGAGGAGCCGGCGCTGCAGGTGGAGGATCGCTATCGCGCGCGGCTCGCCGCCGCGCGCCGCCGCGACGCCGCCGCCGGCCGCACGCTGGAAGGCCCGCAGGCGAGCGATCTCTCCGTGCGCCACGGCCCCAAGGACGAGGCGGCGCGCGCCTGCTCCACCGGCGAGCAGAAGGCGCTGCTGGCCGGCCTCGTTCTCGCCCATGCGAGGCTGGTGGCGGCGACCACGGGGCGCGCGCCGCTGCTGCTGCTGGACGAGGTGGCGGCGCATTTCGATCCGCTGCGGCGCGAGGCGCTCTACGCCGAGCTTGCGCGCATCGGCGGGCAAGTGTGGATGACGGGCGCCGATCCGGAAGTGTTCGCCACGCTGGGCGGACGCGCGCAACTGCTGCGCGTCTTTCCGGGGCGCATCGAGAGCGCGATGTGAGTCTTTCGCAACGCTCCCAAAAAAGGCCGCATTCGAGGCCCTGAACAGACGCGTCCCGGCCCCGAGGGTCCGTGGGAAAACGTAGCCGCCGAACCATCGAAGAAGCGCATGCGCGAGCCGAATGAAATCGATTTTTGGCGCGGCTTCGCTCTCGTCACCATTTTCGTGAATCATATTCCGGGGATTTTTTTCGAGCGCTTCACCTTTCGCAATGTGGCGATCTCCGATTCGGCGGAGCTGTTCGTCTTTCTCGCCGGCTGGGCGCTGCGCAAGCTGGTGGACGGGCCGGCCAAGCCGCTCTCGGCGCGGTATCTGATCCTACGGCTCGAGGGCCGCGCCTTCACCGTCTATCTGGCGCAGCTCGTCATCGCGCAATTGGCGGTCGCGCTGCAGGCCGGCGCCTCGCTGCTGCTGGACGCGCCCTTTCTGCTCGACTGGAACAACGCCTCGGCGATTTTCTCCGATCCGGTGCGCGCCAATCTCGGCCTCGTGCTGCTCACCTTTCAGCTCGGCTATTTCGACATTCTGCCGCTCTATGTCGTGCTGATGCTGGTCTCGCCGCTGATCGCCCTCGCCTATCGCCATGCGCGAGCGCTGCTGCTGCCGGCCTCGCTCGCCATCTGGGCCTATGCGCTGGCCTTCGGCGTCAATTTCCCGACGTGGCCGGTCGAAGGCGCCTGGTTCTTCGATCCGCTGGCCTGGCAGCTCGTCTTCGTGCTCGGCTTTCTGCTGGCCGGCGAGGATGGAATCGGCGGCCTCGTGCGCCGCTATCGCAAGCCTCTGTGGTGGGCGGCGCTGCCGATCGTGCTGCTCGGCGTCGCCGCGGCGCGGACCGAATTCGATCCCTCGCCGATCGCTCTGCCGGAGCCCAAGCTGTTCTTCGTTTTCGACAAGACCTTTTTGTCGCCGGCGCGGCTGCTCTCCAATCTGGCCATCGTCGCGGTCTTCGCGGGCTCTTTCCACGTGATCGCGCGCGGCCTTCCGCGCCTCGCCGATTTTTTGTCGGCGCTCGGCCGCAATTCGCTCAATGTATTCTGCGCCGGGTCTCTGCTGAGCCTCGCCGGGCAGATCTTCCGCTTCGCCTATAGCGGAGATGTTGTAAGCGACGCTTTTATCGTTATGTTCGGCATCGCTGCGATGGGGGCGACCGCATGGGCTTCGGAATGGCGCGAAAGGTTGCGGGCAAAATCGGCGCGGGCTCCTGCATAGCGCTGGCGCTCGCGGCGTCGCTCACGCTCGCGCAAGAACGCGCGCCAGAGTCCACGCCGCCGTCCGAGGCGCCGCCGCTCAGTCCCGCCTGCGAGGCGCCGGCCGGCGATATCGCCGCGCCCGCCTCGCTGCCGCATTTCGCCAAGGCGCTGCGCGAGCGCAAGACGGCGAGCATTCTCGCCATCGGCTCCTCCTCCACCTCCGGCGTCGGCGCCACCTCCGACGCCAAGAGCTATCCAGCCCAGCTCGAGGCGATTTTGGAAGGGGCGCTGAAGGGCGTCGATGTCGTGGTCGCCAATCGCGGCGTCTCCGGTGAGGTGGCGGCCGTCACCGCCGAACGCATCAAGAGCGAGGTGGCGCGGGAAAAGCCCGATCTCCTGCTCTGGCAGCTCGGCACCAATGACGCGCTGGTGCGCATCGCGCCGGACGAATTCGAGAATACGGTGAGCTCGACCATACGCTGGCTGAAGGCCAATGAGATCGACGTCGTTCTCGTCGGCCTGCAATACAGCTCGCGCTTCTCGCGCGACGAGGAATATTTCGCGATCCGCAATGTGTTGCAGCGCGTGGCGACGGCGGAGAATGTCGCCTATGTGCGCCGCTATGACGCGATGCGCTTCATCGCGCAGAACCACGCCAATCTGCAGATGATGGCGCGCGACAATTTCCATCTCAACGATCTCGGCTATCAATGCATGGCCGAGCATATCGCGCGCGCGGTGATCGTCGGCGTGTTCGCCAAGCGCCGCCCGAGCGGGAATTGAAGGCGCTCATCGGCGCAAGGCAAAAGCCGCTGCGCCGACGAGCGTTGAAGGCTCAGAGGCGCTTCAACCCTTCCTCGAAGCTGATGGACTCGAAGCGCTGATCATATTTGGCCGCGCCATCGGCGAGCGTGTCGATCTTTTCGGCCGTGTCATATTTCTTCATCTTCGTCTTATCGAGATAGAGAAGCTCGATCAGCTCATTGTAGACGGAGGTGTCGTCGATCGGCAGAACATAGAGCGGCACGCCGTCTATGCTGATCTCATAGCGCGACGCGCGGTCGAGATCGGAGACATAGATGAAATATTTGCCCTCCGGCTTCGCGCTCGCGCCGAGCGCCGCGACGAGAGCGGGAAGCTCACGAAACGAGGCGAGCGATCCGGCGAGAAACGACAGTGCGGCGTCGCCTTCCTCCGCAGTGGCGTGAACGCCTTCCAATGCGAGCAGCGGATCGAGCGTGACGGCGAATTCGCCGCGAAAGCCGAAACGGCCGGCGTGATGCGTCGCTCCCTTGTGGCTGGGCTTCAAAAGCCGGCCTTCTGCCTCCAGGCGCTGGAAGGCGGTCGTTTCGATAGACGTCATGTTCGGCTTTCGCTATCCGCCCCTTCTCGAAACATTCGAGACCGTGACGGTCGATTTTCCTGGGGGATAGATGAGACGGGACTCGCAATCGACGGCCCGCAAGCCAGCGGACGCGTCGCGAGGTCGATCATCGAGGAAAACGAAAAAGGAGCGCTCTCGAAAGATCGAGCGAGTGCGATTCGTTCCATTGTCGCTGACGCGGAGCCGACAAAAATGTCGGCTTTCGATCCGCACGACGACGCTCGTCGCTCCTCAGGAGGAACAAAGCAATTTTTGCGCCGCAGTAGCGACGAGCGTCGGCGTCCTCACCGCTCGAGCTCGAAGCAAAGCGGCGACGGATGCCCACCCTCTATCATGAGACGCTCGGCGCGATATCCTAATGTATCGCCGATACATAGAATGGATCGACGCCGTCGTCTCTCGATACGCTGCGCCAATCGATAGGACAGATAGGCGAGCGCGACTCCGCCGATCGGGTCTACGAAATAATGCCCACCTTCCGTCACCGTGCCCGCCATCAGTGCGATATCGACGACGCACAAGAAATAGAAGGCCGGGCGCACGGTTCGCAGGCTCAGCGGCGTCAGCGCGCCGACCACGGCGTGAAAAGAGGGAAAGCTCAAAAGGCCGCCGATCGTGCTGCTCTCGAGGTTCAACGGCGCGGACTCGCGTAGGCGGGTCAGATGATCGAGCGGCGTCCGACCGCCGAAACGAAGCTCGTGAAACAGCGAATTATCGACGAGAGTGACAGCGCTCGAGGCCGGCAGGAAGGCGGCGATGACGATCGTCGCCGTGAGCGCGATCGCGAATGCGAGAAGATAGACGCGCAATTCGCCGATGCGCTCGAGCGCGACCAGCAGAACCACAGGCGCGATGATCTGCATAGCCATGCTCGAATAAGCTTCCCGCAGCCACTTCGCCAATAAGGGGCGATCGTCGACATAATGGGCGAAGGCCAGCCAATCGCCGCCGAGCCATCGATCGAGCGAGAGAAACAGCTCGTCCTGCAGCGGCATGGCGAGACGCTGCGTCGCATAGCTCGCGAAAATTCCTGCGAGCGACGTCGCCACGATATAGATCAGCGAATAGACGAATATCGGCGCGACGCGCGAGACGAAGCTCGGCGAGGCGAAGCGGCAATAGAGGTCGAGAGCGACGACCGCGACGACGAAAAGGCTCGGGTCCGGGAAGGATGGCAGCGTCAGCCCCGTCGCTTTTGCGCCGACATAGGCGCTCGCCATCATCGCGAGGCTGAGGCGCACGGCGGCCGATGGAACCGCTACGAAGCGTGATCGCAGATGATCGAGACAAAGGTCGTAAAATCGGCGTGAAATATGAACAGCCTTGCAAAAGAACGTAGAATGCATGCTCGAAAACTCGCGTCTCGAAATGATTTGGAGACGCGCCGCCGAACTCGACGAAAACGCCCCTGAAATATGCCGACGCGCGTCGGCGCTCCAATAAATACTTAGCTACGAAACCGCGGTTACATTTCGGTAAACGACTAATTTTATAATGTCTTCCAGTAATATAGGCATCTCACCAGTCTATCGGCGCGCGTCCTTTCGATTCGAGATAGGCGTTGGCCTTGGAGAAATGCTTGCAGCCGAAAAAGCCGCGCGCCGACAGCGGCGAGGGATGCGCGCTCTCGAGCACGAGATGCCGCGAGCGATCGACGCCCGCGCCCTTCTGCCGCGCGTAATTGCCCCAGAGCAGGAAGACGATTCCCTCCCGCTCGCGAGAGAGCGCCTGCACGGCGGCGTCGGTGAAGCGCTCCCAGCCCTTGCCCTGATGCGAGCCGGCGGCGCTGTCGCGCACGGTGAGCGTGGCGTTGAGCAGCAGCACGCCCTGCCGCGCCCAGCGCGATAGATCGGGATCGCGCGAGGCGGGCCGTCCGAGGTCGCTCTCGATCTCCTTGAAGATGTTCTGCAGCGAGGGCGGCGGCGGAATGTCGCGACCCACAGCGAAGCACAGGCCATTGGCCTGGCCGCGGCCGTGATAGGGATCCTGGCCGAGGATCACCACTTCCACGGCGTCGAATGGGCATTCGTCGAAGGCGCGGAAAATCTGCTTGGCCGGCGGATAGACCGGGCCGCGCGCATATTCCTCGCGCACGAATTGGCGCAATGCGTCGAAATAGGGCTGCTCGAACTCCGCCGTGAGGCGCAGCTTCCAGCTCTCGTCGATTTGAACGGGTTTGTTCATATCCGCCAAGCTAACATGCGTCGGCGCCGGGCGAGAACCCGGCCATGTCGCAAAAGCGCGAGAATGATGTTCTAAACATCATCTTGGCGAGATAAAACATGCCTGCTAATATAATAAGCGTGAGCATATGAGATGATCACCGCCGCTCAATTGCGCGCCGCGAGGGCGCTGCTCGGCATAGATCAAAAGAAGCTGGCCGAGCTTTCCGGCGTCTCCCTGCCGACGATTCAGCGCATGGAGGCGAGCGAGGGCAATGTCCGCGGCGTGATCGAGACGCTCACAAAAGTCGTCGAGGCGCTGAATGGGGCCGGCGTCGAGCTGCTCGGCGAGAACGCCCGCAGCGAGGGCGGCGGACGCGGCGTGAGGATGCGCCGCCCTGGTCCGCCCAATCCGACGACATAGGATAAATCGCGACGACGACCGCCGACTTCGCGCCGACGATCCCGCCGCTCCTCGACCTAAGGAGCCAGTGTTGAGAGATCGACGTTTTCGCCAGCCCAGCTTCATCGAGCTGTTCACGCCCAAGCTCGTCACCATTTTACGCGAGGGCTACGGCCTCGCGGATCTGCGCGCCGACGCCATCGCCGGCCTCACTGTCGCGATCGTCGCGCTGCCGCTCTCCATGGCCTTCGCCATCGCCTCGGGGCTCAGCCCGGATCGCGGACTCTATACCGCGATCATCGGCGGCTTTCTCGTCTCCATGCTCGGCGGCAGCCGCTTCCAGATCGGCGGGCCGGCGGGCGCCTTCATCGTTCTCGTCTTCGCCATCGTGCAGCGCGAGGGCTATGACGGGCTGGCGCTGGCCACGATGATGGCGGGCGTCATTCTCTTCGCCATCGGCCTGCTGCGCTGGGGCACCTACATAAAGTACATCCCCTTTCCGGTGACGGTCGGCTTCACCGCCGGCATAGCGGTCATTATCTTCGCCAGCCAGCTCAAGGAGATTTTCGGCCTCTCCATCGCGCAGGAGCCGGCCGCGCTCGGCCCCAAGCTCACGGCTCTGTGGGAGGCGCGCGGCACGCTCAAGCCGGCGACGATCGGCGTCTCGGCGCTGGCGCTGGCGATCATCCTCGGCCTGCGGCGTTGGCGGCCGAGCTGGCCGGGAATGCTGATCGCCGTGACGGTCTGCGCGGCGGCGACGGCGGCGCTGCATCTCGACATAGAGACGATCGGCTCACGCTTCGGCGGCGTACCGAGCACACTGCCGGCGCCGGCGGTCCCGCATTTCGATCTCGTGCGGCTGCGCGCGCTGCTGCCGGACGCGCTGACCATCGCCGTGCTCGGCGCCATGGAGTCGCTGCTCTCCGCCGTCGTCGCCGACGGCATGAGCGGGCGGCGCCATCGCTCCAATTGCGAGCTCGCCGCGCAGGGCGTCGCCAATGTCGTCGCGCCGCTCTTCGGCGGCATTCCGGTGACGGGAACCATCGCCCGCACCGCCACCAATGTGCGCTCCGGCGCCAAGGGTCCGGTCGCGGGCATGCTGCATGCGCTGTTCCTGCTCGGCTTCATGCTGATCGCCGCTCCGTTGGCGGCTTTCATTCCGCTCGCCGCGCTCGGCGCGGTGCTCGCCGTCGTCTCCTGGAACATGGCGGAGAAAAAGGAATTCGCAGCTCTTTTCAAAGCCTCGCGCGGCGACGCTCTGGTGCTGGTCTCGACCTTTCTGCTCACCATTTTCGAGGATCTGACGATCGGCATAGGCGTCGGCGTGACGCTCGGCGCCTTCCTCTTCCTGCATCGCCTCGCCGAGAGCGTCGAGGTGCAGACCGGCGAGGCCTTTCTCGATGAGGATCAGGCCGATGATTACGGCGGCCATCGTCCCGCCTATGATTCCGCCGCCGCCTCCGACGCAGAGGTGATGGTCTATAAGATCAGCGGCGCGATCTTCTTCGGCGCCTCGGCGACGGTGAGCGCGGCGCTGGACGAGATCGGCCGCTACCCGCGCGTCTTCATCTTCGATTTCAGCGAGGCGCCGCTGGTGGACAGCACGGCGGCGCGGGCGCTGGAGAGCTTTGTCGCGCGATTGCGAAAGGCGGGAACCGTGGTTTGCGTCGCCGGGGCGCGGCCCGCCGTGCGGCGCGCTCTGCTCTCGGCCGGCTTGCACGAGCCGGAGACGCTCTATGCCGGCACGGTCGCCGACGCGCGCAGCCGCGCCACGGCGCCCAAGCCACCCGAGAATCGCGCCCCGCGGATGACCGGCGCCGCCCTGCCCGGCCGCGCGTGAGGCGCGCGGCAAGAGGTTTGCTAGGCCGTCAGCCGACCACACACGCGCGAAGCCTCATGCCCTCAGAACCTTTTTTCCTGCCCGAATTCGGCCAGACCGACCCCGGCCTCGGCCTTCTCCGAATGGCGGCGCTGCTCGCCGAGACCGATGACGATCCCGGCGAGGAGACCCTCGATCTCATGGCCGAGCAGGTCGAGAGCGGCTGCCTCGCCGGCCTCGATCCGGCCGATGTCTGGCCGGAGCTGCTGCTCTCGCTCGGCGGGCCGGCGCCCGGCAAGGCGTTCCGCGTGCTGCGCATCTGCGGCGCGCTGCAGGTCGTTCTGCCGGAGGTCGACGCGCTGTTCGGCGTTCCGCAATTGTCGGATGGCCAGTCCGAGGTCGATCTCGGCGCCCATTTGCTGCGCTCGCTGGACGAGGCCGGGCGCAGAGACGCGCCGCTTCCCGTGCGCTTCGCTCTGCTGGTGATGAATGTCGGCAAGGGGGATTCGCCGCGCGAGCATCTCCCGCATCATTACAAGCACATAGACCGCGGCGGCCCGCGCATAAATTCGATCGCCGAGCGTTTCGGCGTTCCCGCCGATTGCGTCCCGCTGGCGCTGACGGCGCTGTCCGAATGCGAGCGCGTGCATCGCGCCTCGGAAGTGCGCGCCGGCCCAGTGGCGCAAATGCTGGAGCGGCTCGGCGCCTTCGACGCGCCGGAGAGCTTCGCGCTGCTGATGGAAGTGTGCAGCTGCGATTTCACCGCCCATTCCGGGCGCTCCGGCGAGGCCTATCCCAAGGCCGTGCTGCTGGAGACGGCGCGCAACGCCTGCCTGCCGATCGAGCCCGCGACGCCCGAGGCGCGCGCCGAGGCGATCGCTCAGGCGCTGCGCTCGCAGCGCTGGTCGAGCGAGGGCTGAACGGCGCCGGTCGCCGTCGGCTCCGACTCGGCGCCGGCCGCAGGGAGACGCAAACGGAAGGTCGCGCCGCCGCCCGGCGTCTCCACGACGCCGAGCTCGCCGCCCTGCAGCTCGACCAGCTCGCGGACGATCGACAGGCCGAGCCCCGTGCCGGGCGTCGTCTCGTCCTTGCGCCAGAAGGGCTCGAAGATACGGCTGCGATCGGCTTCGGCGACGCCGGTCCCGTGATCGACGACCTCGATCACGCAATCGGGCAGCACGCGAACGACGACGGCGCCGCCTCTGGGCTCGGCGCGCACCGCATTGGCGATGAGATTGGCGACGATGCTCTCGACGCTCCAGCGCAATCCGAGCGCGATCACATGGCGCGACGGCGCCTCGAGCTGAATGTCGCGATCATCGCCGATCGCGATCGGCACATAATCGGCCGCGACGCTCAGCACGATATCGTGCAGATCGATCCTCTGCGGCGCGATCGGCCCGCGCTCCCTGATCTGCGCGAGCAGCAGCATCTGCTCGACGATCGTCTGCACGCGCAAGACGTCGCGCTCGATCTCGGCTTTGAGCGGCCCCTCCTCCATCTTGCCGAGGCGCGCGCGCAAAATGGTGATCGGCGTGCGCAGCTCATGCGCGGAATTGGCGGAGAAGCGCCTCTGGCGCTCGACGCCTTCCCGCACCCGCTCGAAAGCCTTGTTCACCGCCTCGACGAAAGGCCGCATCTCCGACGGCGCCTCGTCGGGATCGACGCCCTCCTTCAGCGAATTCACGTCGATCGTCGCGATCTGCGCCGCCGCCGCGCGCATGGGCGCGAGACCGCGACGGACGACGAAGAGCGCGATGAGGCACATGGCCACCCAATTCGGAAGGAAGAACATCGCGCCGGGCAGGGTGGCCGTATAGAAGGGCAAGCGCATGAAATCACGCCATCGATACTGCGCTCCGCCGGTTGCGACGACGACCTCGCCGACCTGCGAGTCGAGAACGAAGGACTCGCCTTTGCGCGCCGCTCCGTCCACAATGATTTGAATAGGCGATCTCGACAGCTTGAGGCGGCCGACGCCTTCGAACGCCTCCGCCATTTCCGGCGACGATCCCGACAGCGCTTTCCCCGTGCGCGGATCGAAGGCGCCAAAACGAAAATCCGGGTGCTCGGAAATAAAATCCCGCAATGCGTCGGTCATCGTGATCGATCCTGCGCCGCCTGCGTCCTTTCGCAGCGCCGCGAGCATCATCTCCTGCACACGCGGACGCAGCAGCTCGTCGAGAGCCGCGACGCCTCCCGGCCGGACCAAGACCAGGACGGCGACGACGATCACGGGCGGCAGAATGAGATAGCCGAGAATGGAGCCGATGATCGCATAGACGATCAATCGCGACGACAACGATTGCAGCCTCGATGACGGCGGCATCGAAGACCATGGCCTCATCGCGCGGAGTCTCACGGCCCGCGCGCCCCGCGGATGAGATAGCCGATGCCGCGCGGCGCGTGAATCTCGACGCCGGCGTCCTGCTCGTCCAAGCGATGACGCAATCGCATCGCTACCATCTTCAGCGCGCCAATGTGCTTATGCTCGTCCGAGCCGTAGATCTCTTGCAGCAGCGCCGCGAAAGTGACCGCGCGTCCGGCGCGGCGCATCAGCGCGCCGAGCAGCACCAGCTCCCGCCGCGGCACGACGAGCGGAAACCCGCCGACGGAGGCGCTCTCCGAATTGAGATCGAAGGAGAGCCTGCCGACGACGACCGGCGGCGCCGGCTCGCCGCCGGGACGCCGAAGGCTGGCGCGAATGCGCGCCAGCAGCTCCTCGGTCGAGAAGGGCTTGGTCAGATAATCATCGACGCCGGCGTCGAGCCCGTCCACGCGATCCTCGATCGAGCGGGCCGCCGTCACCACCAGAATGCGTATGCCAGGGCGAATGCGCTTGGCCGCGGCGACGATCGACAGGCCATCGCCATCGGGCAAGCGCCGGTCGAGCAGCATCACCGAATAATCGCAGGCGCCGAGCGCCTCGGGAATATCGGCCAGAGCCTGGACGCAATGGGGAGCATAGCCGGCGCGCCGAACGCGATCGGCGATGAGCGTGGAAATATCGGGTTGATCTTCGACGATCAGAATACGCATCGAGCTGCTGTTCCCATCGAACTCGACAGGCGAGGAGCGAAGGCGCGCGCGCCGAGCGTCGGCGCGCCGAACGAGCGGCTGTCGATCCATTATCGAGCGCCGGCAGTCATGCCGCAACAGGAAATCCGCTTTAGCGGCGGACGAGACAGGCCGCCGAAAGGCGCGTCATTCGCCCGTCTGCAGCAGCGTCCCGGCGCGCCGCGCCGCAGCGAGCAGGCGCACGAAAGCGAACGCCGCCGCGACGAACAGCGCCGCATCCAACGCCAAGCCATAAAACATGAGATCGAGCCGCAGCGCGTGATCGACGAGCACGGCGCGCAGCCCCTCGAACACATAAGTCGGCGGCAAGGCCCAGCAGATCGGCTGCAGCCAGCCGGGAAGAACGGAGACCGGGTAATAGACGCAGCCGAGCGGCTGAATGACGAACATCAGCGACCAGACGAGACTTTCCGCTCCGAGGCCGTAACGCAGCAACAGGCCGGACACAAAGAGTCCGACGCTCCAGGCGAAGATGATGAGAATGGCGAAAAAGGCCACGAAGGCGAAGCCGAGCGCCCAGAGATTGAAGCCGAAGAACCAAATGGCCAGGATCGTCACCGGAACCATGCCGACGAAGAGACGAATGAGACTCATCGCCATCATGGACGCGACGAATTCCGCCGGCCGCAATGGGCTCATGAAGAGATTGGCGATATTGCGCGACCACATCTCCTCGAGAAAGGAGAAAGAAAATCCCTGCTGGCCGCGCAGCAATATGTCCCACAGCAGCACCGCGCCGATGAGCGAGCCGGCGGCGATCGTCGTCTTATCGGCGCCCGCGAGACCGCCCGGCGCGCGCAGGAGATAGGTCTGCAGAAAGCCCCAGGTGAGCATTTGCACCGTGGGCCAATACATCATCTCCAGCATGCGCGGCATGGAGGAGCGCAGCAGATAGGAATAGCGCAAGGTCATCGCGCCGACGCGCGCGATCGAGAATTCCAAAGACGCGCTCATGCGGCGCCTCCATTGCCGCGGCCGCGCGCGACATCGAGAAACACTTCCTCGAGATTGCCGCGGCCATAGCGCGCGAGCAGCTCGGCGGGCGAGCCGTCGTCGACGAGGCTTCCCTCCTTCAGCATCATCACGCGATCGCAGAGGCGCTCCACCTCCGCCATATTGTGCGAGGCGAGCAGGATCGCGCAATTGCGGCGGCGGCGATAATCCTCGAGATGCCCGCGCACCCAATCGGCGGTGTCGGGATCGAGCGAGGCGGTGGGCTCGTCGAGCAGCAGCAGCTCCGGCTCGTTGATGAGCGCCTTGGCGAGCGCGACGCGCGTCTTCTGCCCGGCGGAGAGACGCCCGCTCGGGCGATCGAGAAATTCTTTCAAGGCGAGATCGGCGGCCAGCTCCTCGATCTTGTCGGCGACGCCGCGTACGCCGTAGAGCCGGCCGAAGACGGTGAGATTCTGCCGCACGGTGAGACGATGCGGCATATCCACATAAGGGCTCTCGAAATTCATGCGGCCGAGCGCGTGATAGCGGTCTTTCAGAAAATCACGGCCGAAGATCTCGATGGTTCCCGTCGTCGGCTCGATGAGGCCCATGACCATGCCGATGGTCGTCGTCTTGCCGGCGCCATTGCCGCCGAGCAGACCCGTCACCGAGCCGGCGGGAAGCGCGAAGCTCAGCGGCTTCACGGCCACGGTCTCGGCGTAGGTTTTGGAGACGCCATCCACGCGAAGGACGGGAACGGTTTCGAGCGACATGATGTGCGGGGGTTTGCGGAGGACGGCTTCTTATCGGCAAAATGCGTCGGGAAAGCAAATTCCGTCGAGCGCGCGGGAAATCCCGCGAGCGTCGCTCGTCGCAGTCCCTTCATTTGGACCGCCTATCCTGCAACTCCCCAAACGCGGGAAAGGGACGACGGACATGAATGAACAGGCCGCCGAAGAATTCGCCGAGCTCGACGAGTTGCAGACCCTGTACAAAGCGGCGATGGAGGAGTGGATCGCGGCGATCCGGAAAGAAGAGGCGCTCGTCACTGTCGCGCCGCATTCCGTGGCCGAGGTCGACAAATGGGAGCAGGCGCATTTCGACGAGGACGAGGCCCGCAACAAAGCCTTGGCCGCCAAGGAAGACTATGAGGACGCGCTGCGCGAGAAATTCTTCGGCTTCTGACGCTGAAAGGACGCGGAGGGGCGCTCGCCCCTCCTCGAAGTCACGCGACCGCTACCGCCTACTCCGCAGCCTCGCGCGGCGCCCGATGGCGTAGGCCGAACATATAAGCGCGCGCCAGATTGCGGCCGCTTCTGCGATCATGCTCGGTGAGCAGGCGCAGAGCGAGATCGGCAGAGCGATAGCAATCATGCGCGATCTGCGCGACGCCGATCAGCTCGTCATCGGCGAGCAGATCGAGACGCATGAAGTCGCGCACGAAAATGGCGTCGCTCCAGACGATCTGGCTCATGCCCGCGAAAATATCATTGCCGAGCATCAGCGGCTTCAGCACGCGGCTCATCATCGGCGTGAAGCGATGCAGCACATAGCCCTGCGTACGCAGAAACAGCTCTATTTCCGAGAATAGCGGCTGGCCTTCATAGAGCGGCAGGAACTCGACCTCGATATGGAGAACATAGGCGCGCCGCAGTCTTTCGACGGCGTTTTGCAGGATCATCAGCTCCGCGCCCTGCACGTCCAATTCCAGAAAGGTCGCGCCTTCTGTCTCGGCCACATCGTCGAGCCGCACAGTGTCGATCTCTTGCGTCGCGACGACTTCCGACCAGACAGGAAAGCCGTGGAACATCTCCATCGCCGCCGGATTGGGCTTCAGCAGCGAGGTCATGTCGCGCGCGGCGCATATGTGCAGCGTATGGCGTCCGCCATCGCCGACCGCGTGCGGCAGATAGACATCGCCCGGATTTTTGCGCGCGTTCAGCTCTTCGACGGCGGCCTCGTCGGGCTCGAAGCCGACGATGGTCGCCTCGCCGCCGCGCAGCAGAGGCGCATAGACCGGCTCGCCGCTGATATGGCGCGCGCCAATGTCGATGATCTTATGCGGGACGCTCGCCCCGGCGAGCTCGATGAAAGGAGGGAGCGCGTCCGCATTATCCATGAAACTCTCCTCCGCTGCGCCCGATGGCCGGCGCGTCGATCGGCGAGGACGGAGCGCTCAGAATCATCCGCGAGTATGAGCGAGCTTTGAGCGCCGCCGCTTGCGCGGGACTGGCGCGCTCACTTCTGGCAGTCGCGGCAGAAGAAGGTCGAGCGCCCGCTCTGAATCACGCGCGAGACATGGCCGCGGCAGCCGGGCGTCGGACAGGGCGCGTCCTCGCGGTCATAGACGCGGAAAGAGTGTTGGAAATAGCCGAGCGAGCCATCGGTCTGGCGATGGTCGCGCAGGCTGGAGCCGCCCGCCTCTATCGCCTCGCCGAGCACTTGTCTTATCGCCTCGACGAGATCGGAAAGACCGCGTTTCGGCTTGCCCTTGGCGTCGACCAACGTTCCGGCGGCGCGCAGGGGCGAGAGATGCGAGCGGTGCATCGCCTCGCAGACATAAATATTGCCGAGGCCGGCGATGATGCGCTGATCGAGCAGAGCGGCTTTCAGCGGCGCCTTGCGGCCGCGCAGCTCCTCGGCGAGACGCTGCGGCGTCAGCTCCGGCCCCAGCGGCTCGACTCCGAGACCATTGAACAGCGGATGCGCCGCCATCTCGCCGCGCGGGACCAGCAGCATGAAGCCGAAACGGCGCGGGTCGTTATAGGTGACGCTCGCGCCGCTCGTGAAATGGAACACGACATGGTCATGCGCCGGCTTTGTGGTGACGGCGCGGTGATAGGAGCCCTCGGGGTCGTCGGCGTCGATGCGGAAGGAGCCGCTCATGCCCAGATGCATGATGAGCGTCTCGCCGCTGTCCAGCTCGCCCAAGAGATATTTCGCCCGCCGCTTCAGCGCCTCGACGCGCCGTCCCGCGAGCCGCGCGGCAAAGCCCTGCGGAAAGGGAAAGCGCAGATCGGCGCGGCGCAGCTCCACCTGCGCGAGGCCCGAGCCGGTGAAGACGGGCTCGAGCCCGCGGCGGACCGTCTCGACCTCGGGCAGCTCGGGCATGGGCTCAGAACCGCCCCGCCTTCCAGGCCGCGACGGCGACTGGGACAATGGGCTCGATGAGCTTTTCCATCGCCTCGGCGTAGACGCGGATCTCATATTGCGCGTGCGGATCGGCGCGGAGCGACAGAAACTTAAATAAATTCAGTAAATTGACCTTTGCGAACATATGGCTGTAGGTGGAGACTGGCAGAACAGTGCGGGCCAGCTCGCGCGGCCAGCCGGCGGCCAGCAGCTCGTGATAGGTGGCGAAGGCGGCCTCGAAGCCGGCGCGCAGCTTCTCCACCTCGGCGCGGCGCGCCTCGAGATCGCCGCCGGGCTGTCGGCCCTGCTTATTGGTCGTCGCCTGCTCGCCGATGTTTTCCGGGTCGGGGAGGTAATAGGTCTCCGGCAATTCGCGGTAGCGGCCGGAAAGCTCATTATAGGTCCAGGTGCGGTGCCGGTGCCATTGGCGCAGCACGAAGATCGGCGCCATCACCTCGAATTGGAACTCCACCGCCTCGAAGGGCGTCGTATGGCGGTTCTTCCAGAGGTAATCGATGAGCTTCTTGTCGGAGCCCTCATTCTCGCCGGCGCGCCAGGCGGCGTCATAGGAGACGCGGGCCGCGCGCACGATGGAGAGGTCCGAGCCCATATGATCGACGAGGCGGACGAAACCATGGTCCAGGACTTTGATCTGATCGGACATTCGTTTCTCTTCCAAGCGCTCCGCGCGCCCCCTCCCCGGCCCTCCCCCGCTCTGCGGGAGAGGGGGACGCCAACGATCGGCGTTTCGTGAAACCTCGGCCAGCCCCGAATCCTACTCCCTCTCCCGCGAAGCGGGGGAGGGCTGGGGAGGGGGCGCTTGGGCTCCGCGCCCTCATCTACGCCCATTTCGCCCCCAGCCATAGCCATAGGCGCAAAGGCGCGTTATATCGCCCGGAACGCCACCGGACCCGAGAGATTATGACCTCTGAGCGCGAGACCTCGACCCATTTCGGTTTCTCCGAAGTCGGATTGGACGAAAAACAAGGCCTCGTGGACGATGTTTTCCACAAGGTGGCGCGCCGCTACGACATTATGAACGATCTGATGTCCGGCGGCATGCACAGACTGTGGAAGGATGTCTTCGCCGCCAAGGTGCGGCCCTCCCGCCGCGGCCCCTTCCGCCATCTGGACGTCGCCGGCGGCACGGGCGACATCGCCTTCCGCATCGCCAAGGCCGCCGGGCCGGAGGCGGAGATCGTCGTGCTCGACATCAACGGCGACATGCTGGACGTCGGCCGCGACCGCGCGCAGGAGCGCGGCCTCTCCGACAAGCTGGAATTCGTCCAGGCCAACGCCGAATCCCTGCCCTTCCCCGACGCGCATTTCGACGCCTATACGATCGCCTTCGGCATTCGCAACGTGCCGCGGATCGAGGTGGCGCTGGCCGAGGCGCATCGCGTGCTGAAGCCCGGCGGGCGGTTCCTGTGCCTGGAATTCTCGCAGGTCGCGATTCCGGGCCTCGACAAGATCTACGAGGCCTATTCCTTCAATGTGATCCCGGCGATCGGCAAGCTCGTCGCCGGCGACGGCGAGCCCTATCGCTATCTCGTCGAATCCATTCAGCGCTTCCCCCGCGCAGACGAGTTCGAGCGGATGATCCGGCGCGCCGGCTTCCGCCGCACGGGCTTCGAGCGGCTGACGGGCGGCGTGGTGGCGATCCACTCCGGCTGGAAGCTCTGATCTTTCCCGAAAACCAAAAGACGAACGGCGGCTCTTCGTGCTCATCGGCTTCGGGCATTTCTTCCGACTGGCGCGCGCCGGCTTCATTCTGGCGCGCGAAGGCGTGTTCAAGAGCGTCGATCCGGCCATCCTGCCCGTCCCGGCGCAATTTCTGCTGCGCTTCGGCAATCTTTTGGCCAAGCCCGGCAGCAGCGCTGGCGGCGCGCCGCAGGCGCTGGTGCGCGCCTTCGCGCAGATCGGCCCCTCCTATGTGAAGCTCGGCCAGTTTCTGGCCACGCGCCCGGATGTGGTCGGCGGCGAAATCGCCGACGCGCTGACCGCGCTGCAAGATCGAATGGAGCCCTTCGGCCGCAAGGCCGCGGTCGAGATCATCGAAAAAGCCTTCGGCAAGCCGATCGACGAGATTTTCCTCTCCTTCGGCGAGCCGGTGGCGGCGGCCTCCATCGCCCAGGTCCATCCGGCCCGCGTCGCCTATGCGGAGGGCGAGCGCAAGGTCGCGGTGAAGGTGCTGCGGCCGGATGTGGAACGGCAGTTCCGCCGCGATCTCGCCGATATGTATATTCTCGCTCGCGCCGCAGAGCGTTTCTCGGCGGAGGCGCGGCGGCTGCGGATGATCCAGGTCGTCGACACGCTGGCCCGCTCGGTGAAGCTCGAGACCGATTTCCGCCTCGAGGCGGCGGCGGCCTCGGAATTTCGCGACAATGTGGCCGACGATCCAGACATTCGCGCCCCCGGCGTCGATTGGGACCGCACGACCCGCGAGGTGCTGACGCTGGAATGGATCGACGGCGCGCCGCTGTCGGACATCGCGCGCGTCGCCGCCATGAGCCATGATCTGAAGGATCTCGGCCGCAAGGTGCTGCAGTCCTTCCTGCGCACGGCGATGCGGGACGGCTTCTTCCACGCCGACATGCATCAGGGCAATCTCTTCGTCGATCGCAAGGGACGGCTCGTCGCCATCGATTTCGGCATCATGGGCCGGCTCGGCTTCAAGGAGCGGCGCTTTCTGGCTGAAATCCTGTTCGGCTTCATCACCCGCGATTACAAGCGCGTCGCCGAGGTGCATTTCGAGGCCGGCTATGTGCCGCCGATTCACTCGGTCGAGGAATTCTCGCAGGCGCTGCGCGCCATTGGCGAGCCGCTGCATACGGTGAATGCGCAAGACATCTCCATGGCGCGGCTGCTCACTCTGCTCTTCGAGGTGACGGCGCTGTTCGACATGCGCACCCGCACCGAGCTGGTGCTGCTGCAAAAGACCATGGTGGTGGCCGAGGGCGTCGCCCGCTCGCTCGATCCGACGCTGAATATTTGGCGGACGTCCGATCCGGTCGTGCGCAGCTGGATCGAGGATAATCTCGGTCCCAAGGCCAAGCTCGAGGACGCCGGCCGCGCTGCGATCGAGGTCGCCAAATTCACGACGCGCCTGCCCAAGCTGCTCAATGACGCCGAGGCGGCCGTCGAAATGCTGGCGTCCGCCGGCACGAAGGGCCTGCGGCTGTCGGAAGATTCGCTCGAAGGTCTGGCGCGGGCGCGGCGGCGGTCGGATCGCTGGTTCATGCTGGCCGTCGTGCTGGTGGCGCTGCTGGCCATTCACTGGATGAGGTGAGATCGATGATGGCGAAAACGGCTTCGCTCGCGCTCCTGCTCGCCTTCACGCCCCTCGCCGCCACGGCCGCGACGCCGGAGGAAGCCTATATTTCCCTCCGCGACCGCTCGACCGCCAAGCTCCGCAAGCTGGAGGCCGCCGGCAAAGCCGCCGGAGCGGCCGAGGCGGAGGAGCAGAAGACGCTCAAAGAGCTCGGCGAGAAGATGGAGGCGATCATCGGCCCCGTCTCGGTTCCCGGTTTTCAGAAGCTCGGCAAATACAGCATAGAGACGCTATTCGACGGCGTCGGCGCGGATCAGCTCGACGGCCTCGCCTTCTCCGGCGACGACGACAAATCGCAGCTCACCGTCTCCACGCAGAGCCTCGCCGAAGCCTTTTTGCGCGCGCATCGCAAGAATTGGCTGAAGGGCGAGAAGCCGCCGCAGTCGCTCGGTGAGGCGCTGCCTTCGCCCTATTTCTACACTCTGGCGGTGAGCCCGGACGCGGGCGTCGAGAAATACGCCGATCTGCCTATCGCCAAGCCCGCAGCGGCGACGCTGGCGACCGCCCTCCTCGATCTGCGCAGCCAGGACGACGCCGGCGGCACGCTGCCCGACGAGATCATCGTCGCCGTCGCCAGCGAAGGGCGGCTCTATATCGCCTCGACGCCGGCCAAGGCGAAGATCGAATCTGCGCCCGCCTGCGAGAAAATCTGGAGCGAGCATCAGGCCAAGGCCAAGAAGGCGATGGATTCCTATTCCGCCTCCGGCCTCGCCGACGAGAAGGATTTCGAGAAATATTCGAAGCTGCAGGAGGAAGGCTCCTCCGCCTTCCGCCACTGCTTCGCCGAACATGCGAAATCGGAGAAATTCTTCGCCGCGCTGACGCAGGAAGCGCAGGCGCTCGCCGACAAATTGGCCGCGACGAAGCGCTGAGGGCGCCACCCTCCCCTCTAGGGGGAGGGTCGGACCGCAAAGCGGTCCGGGGTGGGGTTCAACGACAAAGACTCGGGGGTTTCACCCCCTCCCGAGCGCATTCGCGCTCGACCTCCCCCCTCTAGGGGGAGGTAAAAGCGCGCGCCGCTTCAGGCCAGCAGGCCGTGGTCGCGGGCGAGCTGGAGCAGATCCTTCTGCGGCCGCGCGCCGACATGGGCGATGATCTCCGCCGCCGCCAGCGCGCCCAGCGAGGCCGCGCCTTCATAGAGCGCGCCGCGTGCGAGGCCGGCGAGGAAACCCGCGGCGAAGAGATCGCCGGCGCCGGTGGTGTCCACCACTTCCGTCACCGGATAGGCCGGAACGGTGACGCATTTCTTCCCCTCGACGACGACGACGCCTTTCTCGGAGCGCGTGACCACGCCGAGAAGATTGGCCTCGGCGCCGAGCGCCTTGGCCGCCGTCGCGAAATCGGCGGTCTCATAGAGCGAATGCAATTCGCTCTCATTGGCGAAGAGAATATCGACGAGGCCGTCGCGCACCAGCCCCAAGAACTCGCCGCGATAGCGATCGACGCAGAACGCGTCGGACAGCGAGAGCGCGACGCGATTGCCGGCGGCGCGGCTGGCCTTGGCGGCCTTCAGAAAAGCCTCCTTGGCGGCCGGCGGATCCCAGAGATAGCCTTCGAGATAGAGGATTTTGGACGAGCGCACGAGCGCCTCGTCGATGTCCTCCGGACCGAGAGCCTGGCAGGCGCCGAGGAAAGTGTTCATCGTGCGCTGGCCGTCCGGCGTCACCAGAATGAGGCAACGCGCGGTGGCCGCGCCATCGGCGGCGACAGGCGTGTCGAAGGCGACGCCGGCCTTGCGAATGTCATGGGCGAACTCGCGCCCGGCGTCATCGTCCTTCACCTTGCCGATGAAGGCGGCGGCCAGGCCGAAGCCGGCGACGCCGACCAGAGTGTTGGCCGCCGAGCCGCCGGACATAACCGTCGTCGGCCCCATGGCCGCGTAGATCTCGGCGGCGCGGGCTTCATCGACGAGCTGCATCGCGCCCTTGTGGAGACCGGCGGCGACCAGCTGATCGTCCTCCGCGCGCGAGAGTGTGTCGACAATGGCGTTTCCGACGCCGAGGACGTCATAGGTGGCGGACATGAAATCACCTGCTGCAGAACGGGGGCGCGAGCGCCGGAGCGCTCTCTCTAATCGACCCCGCCGGGAGGTCAACCGAGCGCTCGACCGCTCCGCCGCAGGGCCGTAGCGACGGCCGGAGGGAGAGAGACCGAGATACCAACATAAATTACTGATATATAATAATAAAATAAAATCCAGCCCGGCGCATGGGACGGCCGCCGGCGGCGGCCGAGATTATTTTTTGCGCGGGCCGAGCAAACGCCCGGCTTTTCTTGTAGGAGAATTGCTGCGCGGCCGCGTCGGCGAAAGACGGCGGCCGCGCAACCCGCGCGCGGCCCTCCCGGCCTGCGCGTCCCGTTCCGGCCTGCGGTGAGCGTCGTCATGTCGATCAAGCATCCGATCATCTCGATCACCGGCTCGTCCGGCGCTGGCACGAGCTCGGTCAAGCAGACATTCGAGCAGATTTTCCGCCGCGAGAAGGTGGAGGTCGCCTATGTGGAAGGCGATTCCTTCCATCGTTACGACCGCAACCAGATGAAAGCCGCCATGAGCGACGCTCAGGCGCAGGGCAATCAGCATTTCAGCCATTTCGGTCCCGAGGCCAATCTGCTCGGCGAGCTCGAAAATCTGTTCAAAGAATATGGCGAGACCGGAAGCGGGCAATATCGCCATTATGTCCATGACGCGAACGAGGGCGCCGTGCTCGCCTCGCCGCCCGGCACTTTCACGCCCTGGCGCGAGCTGCCCGCCAATACCGACCTTTTGTTCTACGAAGGCCTGCATGGCGCAGTCGTGACCGAGGAGGTCAATGTCGCGCGCTACGCCGATCTGAAGATCGGCGTCGTGCCGGTCATCAATCTGGAATGGACGCAGAAGCTCCATCGCGACCGCAACACGCGCGGCTACACCACCGAGGCCGTCACCGAGACGATCCTGCGCCGGATGCACGATTATGTGTATTACATCTGCCCGCAATTCTCGGAGACGGACATCAACTTCCAGCGCGCAGCGACAGTGGACACGTCGAACCCCTTCGTCGCGCGCTCCATTCCGAGCCCGGACGAATCGATCGTCGTCATTCGCTTTCGCGATCCGCGCGGCGTCGATTTCCCCTATCTCGTGACGATGATCGCCGGCAGCTGGATGTCGCGCGCCAATTCCATCGTCATTCCGGGCAATAAGCTCGATCTCGCCATGCAGCTCATACTCACGCCGCGGATATTGGAGCTGATGAAACGCAAACGTGGCGAAGCCTGAGGAAACGAACCAGATGTCGAATGTCTTGGAAACTGTCGTCGAAGTCGCCGCGGCCGAGGACGAGCGCCGCGCCGCCAACGCCATTCGCGCGCTGGCGATGGACGCGGTGGAGAAGGCCAAATCCGGCCATCCCGGCATGCCCATGGGCATGGCCGACGTCGCCGCGGTGCTGTTTCGTCAGTTCGTGAAATTCGACGCCGCCGCGCCGGACTGGGCGGACCGCGACCGCTTCGTGCTGTCGGCGGGGCATGGCTCCATGCTGCTCTATGCCCTCGTCTATCTGCTCGGCTATCCGGGCGTCTCGATCGACGATCTGAAGAATTTCCGCCAGCTCGACTCCAAGACCCCCGGCCATCCGGAGTTCGGCCACACCGTCGGCGTCGAGACGACGACCGGCCCTCTCGGCCAGGGCCTCGCCACTGCCGTCGGCCTCGCCATTGCGGAGCGGCTGCAGGCGGCGCGTTTCGGCGACGAGATCGTCGACCATCGCACCTATGTCATCGCCGGCGACGGCTGCCTGATGGAAGGCGTCAGCCATGAGGCGATCGACCTCGCCGGCCATTTGAAGCTCGGCCGGCTGATCGTGCTGTGGGACGACAATGGCATTTCCATCGACGGGCCGACGACGCTCTCCACCTCCACCGACCAGCTCGCGCGCTTCGCCGCCTCCGGCTGGCATGTGCAGCGCGTCGATGGCCATGCGCCGGCGGAGATCGCCGCCGCGCTCGCCGCCGCGCAGCAGGACCCGCGCCCGTCGCTGATCGCCTGCCGCAGCGTCATCGGCTATGGCGCGCCCGGCAAGCAGGGCAAGGAGACGGTTCACGGCGCGCCCCTCGGCGCATCGGAGATCGAGCTCGCCCGCGCCGAGCTCGGCTGGCCCTATGAGCCCTTCGAGATTCCGGCGGAGACGCTGGAGGCCTGGCGCGCCGCCGGCCGTCGCGGGACGAGCGAAAGGCTCGCCTGGGAGCAGCGACTCGCCGCTTCGCCCAAGCGCGACGCATTCGAGAATTTTCTGAAGGGCGACGTCTCCGGCGCGGTGGCTGCGCCGCTGCGCGCGCTGCGCGAGAGCTTCGCCACCGAGCGACCCAAGGTGGCGACGCGCAAATCGTCCGAGACCGTGCTCGGCGTCATCAACGCCGCGACCGACGCCACGATCGGCGGCTCCGCCGATCTCACCCATTCGAACTTCACCATCACCAAAGGGCTCGGCTCCGTCTCGGCGGAGAATTTCGCCGGCCGCTACATTCATTATGGCGTGCGCGAGCACGGCATGGCCGCCGCAATGAACGGCATAGCGCTGCATGGCGGCTTCGTTCCCTATGGCGGAACCTTTCTCGTCTTCTCCGATTATGCGCGCGGCGCGATCCGCCTCTCCGCGCTGATGGGCCAGCGCGTCGTCTATGTGCTGACCCATGATTCGATCGGCCTCGGCGAGGACGGGCCGACGCATCAGCCGATCGAGCATCTCGCCTCGCTGCGCGCTCTGCCCAATCTCTATGTGTTCCGCCCGGCGGACGCGATCGAGACGGCGGAGAGCTGGGAAATCGCCCTCAATGCGAAGACGACACCCTCCGTGCTGAGCCTGTCGCGTCAGAATTTGGCGACGCTGGAGCGGCCGCTCGGCGAGAATCTCACCGCTCGCGGCGCCTATGTGCTGCGCGAGCCGAGCGGCGGACGCCATGTGACGCTCATCGCCACCGGCTCGGAAGTGCAGATCGCGCTCGCCGCCGCCGATCTTCTATGGACGCGGGGCGTGCGCGCCGCCGTCGTCTCCATGCCCTGCTGGGAGCTGTTCGAGACGCAATCGCCGACCTATCGCGCCAGCGTGCTCGGCTCGGCGCCGCGCGTCGCCGTGGAGGCCGCCGCGCGCCTCGGCTGGGACCGCTGGATCGGCGAGCGCGGCGCTTTCGTCGGCATGACCGGCTTCGGCGCGAGCGCGCCGGCGGATGCGCTCTACGCCCGCTTCGGCATAACGGCCGAAGGCGTCGCCGGGACCGCGCAAGCGCTGCTCTGACGATCGGCGTGATCGGAACGGCGCCCGCGCGGCTTCGCGGGCGTCGCGCCGGCAGGGAATGAATAGTCGATTTCGAGCTCGAGCGAATAGACCAAGAGAAACCCTCGCGAGAGGGCGCCGCAATTCTCGGCGAGCGGCCGCGGGAGGTGATGACATCGCCCGCGCTCCGCTATATCGCTATCAGCGGAATCGGCCTGCGCCCCCGCATTGCTCTGGCGGCGCCGCCGTAGACTTTAATCGAATTCCGGCACTGGGAGGACACCGCAAATGGCGCTCATCACCCTGAGACAATTGCTCGACCACGCAGCCGAGCACGACTATGGCGTGCCGGCCTTCAATATCAACAACATGGAGCAAGGCCTCGCGGTCATGGAGGCGGCCGCCTCGGTCGACGCTCCGGTCATCATCCAGGCGAGCCGCGGCGCCCGCTCCTACGCCAATGACGTGATGCTGGCCAAGATGATCGAGGCGCTGGCGATCATGTATCCCGACATTCCGCTGGTCATGCATCAGGACCATGGCAATAGCGAAGCCACCTGCGCCAGCGCCATCCGCTTCGGCTTCACCTCGGTGATGATGGACGGCTCGCTCGAGGCCGACGGCAAGACGCCGGCGAGCTATGACTACAATGTCGCGGTGACGCGCCGCGTCGTCGATCTCGCCCATTGGGTCGGCGCTTCGGTCGAGGGCGAGCTCGGCGTGCTCGGCTCGCTGGAGACCGGCGAGGGCGAGAAAGAGGATGGCCATGGCGCCGAGGGCAAGCTCAGCCACGACCAGCTGCTGACCGACCCCAGCCAAGCCGTCGATTTCGTCGCCCGCACCAAGGTCGACGCTCTCGCCATCGCCATGGGCACCTCGCATGGCGCCTACAAATTCTCGCGCAAGCCCGACGGCGCCATTCTCGCGATGCATGTGATCGAGGAGATTCACAATCGCCTGCCGAACACGCATCTGGTGATGCACGGCTCCTCCTCTGTGCCGCAGGATTTGCAGGACGCCTTCAACGAGGCCGGCGGCGAGATGCCGCAGACATGGGGCGTGCCGGTCGAGGAGATTCAGCGCGGCATTAAATTCGGCGTGCGCAAGATCAACATCGACACCGACTGCCGCATCGCCATCACCGCCTCCATCCGCGCGACGCTGCTGAAGAACAAGGGCGAGTTCGATCCGCGCAAATATCTGAAGCCGGCGCAGGAGGCGATGCGCAAAGTGTGCAAGCAGCGCTATGAGGAATTCGGCGCCGCAGGCCAGGCGAGCAAGATCAAGCCGATCCCGCTCGCCGACATGGCCAAGCGCTACGCCAGCGGCGCGCTCGATCCGCAATTCGCGGAAAAGAGGGCCGCGGAGTGAGGTCTAAAACGGCGCGCCCGCAAATATCGGGCGCGCCGATGCGCGCTTCGCGCTTATTTGCACTGGTTGAGATCGGGACGATCGGCGGCGCAGAAATTCGTGCCTTTCGCGCTGGGCTTGCCGCTGGCGGCGAAACCGCCCGTCAGCGCCGCGCCCTTGAAGGTCGCCGTCACGACCTTGTATTTCGTGATATCCAGGCGAGAGTTGTCGCAGTGCTTCAGCGCCGACGCGGAGCATTCGCCTTCGCTCTCAGCGGATTCCTGCGTGTCGCACTCCTGCTTGCCGTTGCACTTCTTGTAGGATTCCGCCTCCTGGCCGGCGCAGGCCGTGCGCTTGATGCGAACGACGCAATCGGCGGCGAGAGCGTTCGTGAGCGACAGCGCCAGCAGCGCTCCGAGAGCAATGGCTTTTTTCATGGGATCCCCACTCTATGTTATGTGCGGCGGACGAGCAGTTCAGGGCGCGTCCCGCCGTCTCACTGGTGCACGTTCATTGCAAAATCTGCGTGACGTGAGCCGACGCGGCCTCTGGAGCGCATTCGCCCTCGGCGGGACCCGCCACCAACTCGACTGCCGGCTGCGACGGAGCCTCTCACATGACGAATGACATCATCATCGCCCCTTCCATTCTCTCCGCCGATTTCGCGCGGCTCGGCGAGGAGGTGCGCGACGTGGTCGTGGCCGGCGCCGATTGGATTCATCTCGATGTGATGGACGGACATTTCGTGCCCAACATCACCTTCGGCCCCGCGGTGGTGAAGGCGCTGCGCCCGCACGCGTCATGCATCTTCGACGCGCATCTGATGATCGAGCCGGTCGATCCTTATGTCGCGGCCTTCGCCGAGGCCGGCGCCGACATCATCACCCTGCACGCCGAGGCCGGCGCGCATCTGCATCGCTCGCTGCGGCTCATTCGCTCGCTCGGCAAGAAGGCCGGCGTCTCGCTCAATCCGGGAACCAGCGAGCGCGCGCTCGATTATGTGCTCGACGATGTCGATCTCATTCTGGTGATGAGCGTCGACCCCGGCTTCGGCGGCCAAGGCTTCATCCCCTCGCAGATCGACAAGATCCGCCGCATCCGGGAAATGATCGGCCGGCGCAAAATATTCCTCGAGGTCGATGGCGGCGTGACGCGGCAGACGGCGACGGCGATCGTCGAGGCCGGCGCCGATGTTCTCGTCGCCGGCTCCGCCGTCTTCGCCGGCAGCGGCGCCTCGGACTATCGCGAGAATATCGCCGCCCTGCGCGGCGCGGCCGCCGCCGCCGGCGCGCTGGCCGTGTGACGGCGCGCCGCACAGAGGCGTTGCGAAAGCGTCACGATGGAGGGAGAAAGCTTCTGGCCCCCGCCGCGAGTGGACCCGAATGAACGACGAATTCAGGCAGGCGAGCGAAGCTCGCGCCGATCTCCATGAATTGTTGACCGCCCTGTCGCGCTTGCGCGAGGAGGTCGTCGCCGACGGCCAGAGGCTTATCGAGAGCTTGGGCGGACCGTTTCCGGCCGAAGCCGCGCCGGCGGCGGAAAATCTCGCCCATTACCTCGCCCTGCGCCGCCGCGATCTCAGCGATCTGCAATCGCGCCTCTCGGCATTCGGCCTCTCGTCGCTCGGCCGCAGCGAGGCCAAGGTGATGGAGGCTCTGGACGCGCTTCTGGCGACGCTGCGGCGGCTCGCCGGCGAGGCAGACGCCCCCTACCCCACCGCCGCCGCCATGCGCGCCGGCGAGGACGCCATAAGCGCCGCGCGCGATCGGATTTTCGGCGCAGTCCCCACGACGCCGCACGCTGTCGTGATGGTCACGCTGCCGAGTGAGGCGGCGAGCGAGCCCGAGCTGATCCGTCGGCTGATGGAGGCCGGCATGGGCTGCGCGCGCATAAATTGCGCGCATGACGACGCCACCGCCTGGAAAGCGATGATCGCCAACATACGCGCGGCCGAGCGCGCGCTCGGCCGCAATTGCCGCGTGCTGATGGACATCGCCGGGCCGAAATGCCGGATCGAGCAATTGCGCGCGCCCGAGAAGCTGCGCCTCTATCGCGGCGACCGCTTCGCCATGGTCGCGACGCTCGATCCGCGCGCCGGCGGGCCGGTCGCGATCCGGCCCTCCTTTCCCGAGGCGATCGACCAGCTCACGCCCGGCGCCGAGGTGTGGATCAATGACGGGAAGATCGGCGCGCGGGTCGTCGCCGTGAGCGCCGGCGCCGTAGAGCTGGAAGTGTTCAGCGCCCGCGGCAAGGGCGAGCGGCTGAAGGTCGAGAAGGGCCTCAATTTCCCCACCATCGATCTGCGCCTGCCGCCGCTGACGCCAAAAGATTTCCGCGATCTCGATTTCGTCGCGGCCGAGGCCGATCTCGTCGGCTTCTCCTTCGTGCAGGAGCCCGCCGACGTCGATCTCCTCCAGGACCATCTCGCGGCGCGGCGCGGCGCGCTGCCCAAGCAGACGATCGTGCTGAAGATCGAGACGCCGCTCGCCGTGCGCAATCTGCCGCGGCTCATTCTGCGCTCGGCGCTGCATCATCCGACAGCGGTGATGATCGCGCGCGGCGATCTCGCGGTCGAGCTCGGCTTCGCCCGGCTCTCCGAGATGCAGGAGGAGATTTTATGGCTCTGCGAGGCCGCCCATGTGCCGGTGATCTGGGCGACGCAGGTGCTCGACCAGTTCATCAAGGACGGCGCGCCGAGCCGGGCCGAGACCACAGACGCCGCCATGGCGCAGCGCGCCGAATGCGTGATGCTGAACAAGGGGCCATATCTCGCCGAGGCGGTGACATTCCTGCGCGACGTGCTGGCCCGCATGGATCGCCATCAATCGAAAAAATTCGCCCGCTTCACGCCGCTGCGCGCCTGGGACTAGAGGCGCGCGAAAAAGTTGCGGAGGCGACGCCGGGGCATTATGGGATAGCCGCCGCCCGGCGACTCGGCTGGTCGGCGCATTGGGGCGTCGCCAAGTGGTAAGGCAGCGGATTTTGATTCCGCCATACGGAGGTTCGAATCCTCCCGCCCCAGCCAGAATTCCGCAAATCGTTGGAATCGCTTGAAAATCGCCTCAGCTGGGGCGAGTTTCCACATCCCTTGTGACACATGGCTGGTACACCACGGAGATTTTCGTGCCCGCCATCCCCCATGTCGTGCGTCGCGGCGCGTACTATTATTGGCGGCGGCGACTGCCATCGGCCCTTGCCGAATCGAGAAATTCTGCGACCCTGATTCTCGGCCTGGGCGCCAGCAACCCCGGGAGAGCGCGCTACCTCGCGGGCCAGATTTCCGCGCTCGCCGATCGTTGTTTCTTTCCGGCCGCCATGACCAGTCGCCTCTCCCAGCCGCAAATCCAGAGGGTGTTCCGCGTCGTCTTCACGCGGCTGCCTCGACGCAGCGCCTCCATTATATAACGATCAGAACGAGCGAAGTTCGGCGCATCAAGAATCTGTATTCCGAGCGCTCGGTCGTCCTGCATCCAGAGCTCATCTGCCTCGGCTTTCTCGATTATGTCGCAGCCGTGAGAGCGCTCGGCTATGAGATGGTCTTCCCCGATCTCAAATCGCCGACATCCTCGTCACCTCTGGGCGATCGGCTCTATGACGAGCTGATCGACGGGCTACACCAAGCCATTCCCGACGCCAAGGAGCGCAAGAAGGTCATCCATTCCATGCGCAAGTCTTTCGGCAATAGATGATCGTGCCCCTGGAGATG
>NZ_LUUM01000300.1:0-10619 GCF_001644125.1 Methylosinus sp. R-45379 | reverse complement strand
CCGCGAGCGGGAGAAGGGAGCGCGAACTTTCATTGGCGGCGGAAAATCAGACCAGCGAGGCCTTGACGATCCTGTCCGGGTCCTTCACCGGCTCGCCGCGCTTGATCTTGTCGACATTCTCCATGCCGGAGATCACCTGGCCCCACACCGTATATTTCTTGTCGAGGAAGCGGGCGTCGTCGAAGCAGATGAAGAATTGCGAATTGGCGGAGTCGGGGTTTTGCGCGCGCGCCATGGAGCAGGTGCCGCGCACATGCGGCTCGGCGTTGAACTCCTGTTTCAAATCCGGATATTTCGAGCCGCCGGCGCCGGTGCCGTGCGGACAGCCGGTCTGCGCCATGAATCCGTCGATGACGCGATGGAACACGATTCCATCGTAGAAGCCTTCGGAGACGAGCTTCTTGATATGCGCCACATGATTGGGCGCGAGATCGGGGCGCAGCTTGATCAAAACGTCGCCCTGCGTCGTCTCGAGCTTCAGATTTTCGGCTTCGGACATGTCCACTCCTGTCGGTTTTACATTTCGCCCGGCGAAGCAATCCGAGGGCCGCGGCGCTCGGATCGCAGCGCGAAAGACGCGATCAGCTATTGTCGCCGGCGAGGCGCAGCTTGATGATCTTGTCGGGGCTCGACACTTTTCCATTGTCGGCCTTGTCGCCCTTCTTGATCTTGTCGACGACATCCATGCCGGAGACGACCTCGCCGATCACCGTATATTGCTCTTCGAGATAGCGCGCCGGCGCGAGGCAGATGAAGAATTGCGAATTGGCCGAGTCCGGGCTCTGGCTGCGCGCCATGCCCAGAGTGCCGCGCACGAATTTCTCCTTGGAGAATTCGGCCGGAATATTCGGCAGGTCGGATTTGCCCATGCCCGTGCCGGTCGGATCGCCGGTCTGCGCCATGAAGCCGTCGATGACGCGGTGGAACACGATTCCATCGTAGAAATGGCGCTTGGCCAATGTCTCGATCTGCGCCGCATGCTTGGGCGCGATATCGGCGCGCAGCTTGATGACGATGCGGCCGTCCTTGGTGTCGAGGTAGAGCGTATGGGGCGGAGCGTCCTCCGCGCTGGCCGGGCCGGTAAGCGCGGCGGCGGCGAGAGCGGCGAGCGTGAAGCTGCGGCGATCGATAGGCAATCGAGCCTCCCTTTGCGTTGTTTTTGTCAGCGTCCGGAGAGCGCGCGGCGCAGAACTTCGGCCGCCTCTGGCGGAACGAAGGCCGAGACATCGCCTCCGAGCGAGGCGATCTGCCGCACGAGCGTCGCGGTGATGTGCCGGACCGCCGGAGACGAAGGGTGAAAAATGGTTCTGATCTCCGGCGCCATGGCGAGATTCATCCCCGCCATCTGCATTTCATAGTCGAAATCGGAGCCGTCGCGCAATCCGCGCAGGATCAGCCCGGCGCCATGGTCGCGCGCCGCCTCCACCGCGAGGCCGGCGAAGGAGACCACCTCGAAGCGACAGGAAGCGGCCTCCGCAAGCCCGGCGCAGACCGTCTCGATGAGCACGACGCGCTGCGCGAGCGGGACCAGAGGCGTCTTGCCCGGATGCGCGCCTATGGCGATGACGAGGCGGTCGCAGAGGCTCGCCCCGGCCCGGATCACGTCCAAATGGCCGAGGGTCAGCGGGTCGAAGGAACCAGTGTAGAGCGCCGTGCGGGTCATAACGCGGATATAGGCGATTTCCCGCCTTTCGTCATGGCATGAGAGATGAGCGACCGTCTATTTTCACGCGGATTTAGGGACGAGCCGTTCGACCTTGATCGACCCTGCTCTGGCGCGCACCAGCGAGAGGTCATGGTTCGCCTGCAGACGAAGCCAAGCATCAGCCGTGCTCCCGAGCGCCGCCTCCAGACGGAACGCCATCTCGGGCGTTATCGCCGATCGCCCAGCTATGATGTTATGCAGCTGTTGCCGGGTGACGCCGAGAGCTTTTGCCGCCTCGCTCACAGAAACGCCCATTTCCTCGATGCTGTCTCCGATGGTCTGCCCCGGATGAGGAGGGTTTTTCATCGCCATGATCAGCCTCGCTCAGTGATAGTCGATGAGGTCGACATCTGAGACCTCTCCCTTTTCCAAACGAAAAACGATCCGCCAATTCGCGCGAACCGTGATCGACCAGAAGCCACGCAGCTCACCTTTGAGCGCATGCAGCCGAAAAGTCGCCAATTCCAGGTCCGCCGGAGTTTCGGCAATGTCCAGCAGAGCGAGGATCTGCTTGATCTTGCGGACTTGGTCGGCGCTGACGCCCTTTGGATCATCCTGCTCGAACAGCCGCTTCAAACCCTTGTGCCGAAAGCTCGCGATCACTGATCCTGCCGCTACTGTAAAACATCGATTGACATTTGTCAGCTCACCCCAGGCTCGCCTTCACCGTCTCGATCAGCTGCTTCAGGCTGAAGGGCTTGGGCAAAAAGCCGAAATCCCCCTCTGGCAGATTCTTGGCGAAAGCCTCCTCGGCATAGCCCGAGACGAACACCACCTTCGCCGTCACGCCGCGCTTGCGCAATTCGGCGAACATGGCCGGCCCATCCATCTCCGGCATCACCACATCGGAAACGATGAGGTCGATGCGCTGGCCCTCGCGCTCCACCACTTCCAGCGCCTCGAGGCCGGAGGCGGCCTCCATCACATTATAGCCGCGCGAGCCCAGCGCCCGCGCCGCGAAGGCGCGAACGGCGTCCTCATCCTCCACCAGCAGGATCGTCCCCTGCCCCGTGTAATCGGTGGCGGGCTTGGCGGCCTCGGGCTTGGCGGCGATCTCGCCGACCTCGGGCACATGGCGCGGCAGGAAGATGCGGAACACGGTTCCGCGCCCGAGCTCGCTCGCCGGAAAGACGAATCCGCCCGACTGCTTGACGATGCCGAACACCATGGAGAGGCCGAGGCCCGTGCCTTTGCCGACCTCTTTTGTGGTGAAGAAGGGCTCGAAAATCTTGGCCATCACATCCGGCGCTATGCCCGCGCCATTGTCCTCGACCTCGATCAGCACATATTCGGCCGGCGTGAGCGAGGCCTCGCCGAAGGCGGCGCATTCGCCCGCGGCGATATTGCGCGTGCGCAGCTGGATGCGTCCGCCCGATTCCGGCATGGCGTCACGGGCGTTCACCACCAGATTGATGACGACCTGCTCGAATTGATTGATGTCGGCCTTCACGAACCACAAATCGCGGCCGTGCTTGAGATCGACCTCGACCTTTTCGCCGACGAGACGGCGCAGCAGCATTTGCAGCTCCGTCAGCACGTCGCCGAGCTGCAGCACTTGCGGGCGAAGAGTCTGCCGGCGCGAGAAGGCGAGCAGCTGGCGCGTGAGGCCGGCGGCGCGATTGGCCGTCTGCTTGATCTGGATAATGTCCTGGAAGGACGGATCGGTCGGCCGGTGATTGGCGAGCAGCAGGTCGGAATAGCCGATGATGGCGGTGAGCATATTGTTGAAATCATGCGCCACGCCCCCGGCGAGCTGGCCGACCGCCTGCATCTTCTGCGATTGGGCGAAGCCCTCCTGCAGCTTGCGATGCTCGGTGGTGTCGAGCGCGTAAATGGTCGCGCCCTTCTTGCCGGCGTCCTCCGAGGGGGCGACGAAGAAACGCGCCGAGCGCGTCGGCAGTCCGTCCTCCTCCTGCAGCGTGGCGTCGATGGGCGGCACGTCGCCGCGATTGTCCAGAGCCGCGGCAATGGCGTCCTTCAGCGCGACGCGGTCGCGCTCGACGACGCTGGCCAGCACGGGCCAGGCGGCGGCGCCCTTCAGCGCTTGCGGCAGCAGCTTGGCGAAGGCGGCGTTGGAGCGCGTGACCTTGCCGTCCGGATCGACGGCGGCGATCGCCATGGGCGTCGAATTGAAGAAGCGTGCGAAACGCACCTCGGCGGCGCGCAAATCCTCCTCCGGCTCCTCGCCGGCGGTGCGGTTGAGCACCAAGGTCCGCGAGGCGCCCGGCGCGCCGTCCTGGCCGAAGGCGACGCGATGCAGCAGCCGCACCGGCAGCGAGCGGCCGTTGCGGCGCTTCAGATCGAGGTCGATCTGCGCGGTGCGGACCTCGCCCGAGCCGCCGGTGATGGCGGTCAGCAGAGTCGAGCCATTATTGGCGACGATATCGGCGAGCGAGACCCCGCCCGAGCCGACCTGCGTGAGGTCATAGCCGAGCCAGCCCGCCAGCGTCTTGTTCATATAGGAGATGGCCCCGTCCGGGCCGGCCGAGAAAAAGCCCGCCGGCGCATGGTCGAGGAAGTCGATCGCGTGCTGAAGCTCCTGGAAGACATTCTCCTGGCGCTGGCGATCGGCGGTGGCGTCGACGACTGTCCACAGATTCGTGTGGCGCGCGCCATCGCGCTCGAGAGGGCGCACGCGAATGCGATACCAGCCGACCTCGGCGTCGCCGGTGAGCGGCGGAACGAGGCGCACATCCTCGACATGGGCGCGCTTGGCGCGGGCCGCCTGGGCCAGTCGATAGATCGCCTCCGACACTTCCGCCGGCCCCGAGAACAGACGTTCGACCGTCAGCAGCCCGGCCGGATCGCGCGAGCCGCAGAGCTCGAGATAGGCGTCATTGGCGTAGACGATCTGCGTGTCGCCCTCGGTGACGAGCAGCCCCTCGGAGAAGGAATCGGCGATCTGGCGGGCGATGTCGAGCCGCGCGGAACGGCCCGGAAAGCGCAAAAATCCAACAGCATAGGCGAAGGCGCAGAACACGCCGGCGACAGCGAGCAGCGCCAGCAGGCCGACGGCGAATTTGGGCGCGACCGGCGCCGGCAGCAGCGAGGCCACGACGATCGAGCCCACCAGGACGATGGCGAGCGCGAGGACCAGGCCGACATTGCCGGGGCGTTCGGTGCGGTCATAGGCGGGCGGCGCCGTCCTGTCGGTCACGGGAATCGTCTCATGAATCGTTTCATGGGCCGCCTCATTGGCCGTATCTCGGGCCGTCTCTCGCCGTCGGATGGGCTCCTGCGCCCACAAACGCTGCGGCGCAGGCAGAATCAGGCGGAACAATGGCCCCGGCCGGGGCGCATGGCAATGTCCTTGCGCATTTTCCGCAAGCGCGAATCACGAAGAATGCACTATTAACCATTGCTTAACCTTTGAGGCGCGCTTGCGTCCAACGCTGATAGACTGCATTCTCGCGCCGCGTCACGACGAAAGAAAAATCGATTCATGCCGTCCAGCATCACACAGTCGCAGCTCCTGCCGATACTCGCCGCAATTGTCGCGTTCCTGTTCGCGGCGCTGCTGCTCGTCTATATCTACCGGCTCTTGTTCGGACGACGCATCAAGGCTCCGGGGCCGCGCAACCGGCCGCGCCGGCTCGATATCGTCGATACTTTCGATGTCGATGGCGATCGGCAGCTGGTCATCGTGCGCCGGGACAATGTCGAGCATCTTCTACTCATCGGCGGACCGAATGATCTGCTGGTCGAGGCGTCGATCAGCCGCGTCGAGATCCGCGAGCAGCGTCCGCGCGAGAAGGAGGCGCCCTCCGCCGGCCCCGGCTGGCCGCTCGGCCCTTCCGCCGCGCCTCAGGCGCCGGCTCCCGCCCCTGCGCCGGCCCCGTCTTTTCCGCCAACGCTCGGCCCGGCCTCTTCGCCCGTGGAGAGCGAGGCTCCCAAGCCGCCGGTCGAGCCTGCGCCGCCTCCGTCGGCCGGTCTCGCGCCGCTGCCGCCGGATCTGTTCGGCCCTCCGCCTTCCAAGCCCGTTCCGCCGCCTGCGCCCGAGGCGCCTGCCCGCGCCGGAACGCCGCGCTTCACGCCGCAGCGGCCGCCCTTCACCCCGACGCCGCGCCCGCCGCGGCCCGCGCCGCCGCCTTTCCTGTCGCGCGCCGCCAAGCCGCCCGTCCCGCCGCCGGCCGCCGAGGTCCCCCCTCCGCCGCCGCCCGCTCCCGAGGAGCCGCCGCATCTGCCCACTCCTGAGCCGCCGCCGGAGCCCGTGGCTGTCGAACCGCCCCCGCCGCCTGCGCCGGAGGAGCCCGCGCCGCCGCCCGCCGAGCCTGTCGATCCGCTCGACTCGCTGGAGGCCGAAATGGCCCGCTTGCTGGGCCGGCCGGAATCCAAGCCCTGAAAATAAAACAGCGCCCGCGGATGTTTTCCGCGGGCGCTGTTTTGTTTCAAATCCAGAAGAAGCAGAAAGCGCTTTCAGTCGTCCCGATAGACGCGCTCGCGGCGCTCGTGCCGCTCCTGCGCCTCGATCGACAGGGTGGCGATCGGCCGTGCATCCAGCCGCTTCAAGGAAATGGGCTCGCCCGTCTCCTCGCAATAGCCATAGGTGCCGTCCTCGAGCCGCGCCAGAGCGGCGTCGATCTTGGAGATCAGCTTCCTCTGCCGGTCACGCGCGCGAAGCTCGATCGCACGATCGGTCTCCGACGAAGCGCGATCCGCGAGGTCCGGATGGTTTTCGTTCTCGCTCTGCAGAGTGGCGAGCGTGTCGCGGCTCTCCTGCAGGATCTCGTCTTTCCACGCGAGCAGCTTGCGCCGAAAATACTCGCGCTGCCGGTCATTCATAAAATCTTCTTGCTCGGACGGTCTGTAGCTCGCGTCTAGATCCACCGCCATGGCCGCGAATCCTCCCTAAGCCTGAACGCGGCGTCTATATAGCCGCGCCGCTCGGGTAGCACAATCACTTCGTCCGCGTCTCATTTGCCTGCCTGAAGCGCGGCTGCGAGGTTGGAATCGATCTTGTCCAGGAAGCCGGTGGTCGACAGCCATTTCTGATTATGGCCGACGAGCAGCGCCAGATCCTTGGTCATGAAGCCCTGCTCCACCGTGGAGACGCAGACCTGCTCCAACGTCAGAGCGAAGCGCGCCAGTGCCTCATTGCCGTCGAGCTTGGCGCGATGCGCGAGCGCGCGCGTCCAGGCGAAGATGGAGGCGATGGAATTGGTCGAGGTCGCATGGCCCTTCTGATGCTCGCGATAATGGCGCGTCACCGTGCCATGCGCAGCCTCCGCCTCGACGGTCTTGCCGTCCGGCGTCATCAGCACGCTGGTCATCAGGCCGAGCGAGCCGAAGCCCTGCGCCACCGTGTCGGACTGCACGTCGCCATCGTAATTCTTGCAGGCCCACACATAGCCGCCGGACCATTTGAGCGCCGAGGCGACCATATCGTCGATCAGCCGATGCTCATAGGTGAGCCCATTGGCCTGGAATTGCGTCTTGAACTCGGCGTCGAACACTTCCTGGAACAGATCCTTGAAGCGCCCGTCATAGGCTTTCAAAATCGTGTTCTTGGTCGAGAGGTAGAGCGGGAATTTGCGGTTCAGCGCGTAATTCATCGAGGCGCGGGCGAACTCGCGGATCGACTCATCGAGATTGTACATCGCCATTGCGACGCCGGCGCCGGGGAAGCGGAACACTTCCTTCTCGATCACCGTCCCATCGTCGCCTTCGAATTTCATCGTGAGCCGGCCCTTGCCGGGCGTGCGGAAATCGACGGCGCGATATTGATCGCCGAAGGCGTGGCGGCCGATGACGATCGGCTGCGTCCAGCCGGGCACGAGGCGCGGAACATTCTTGGCGATGATCGGCTCGCGGAAAATGACGCCGCCCAGAATATTGCGGATCGTGCCATTGGGCGACTTCCACATTTCCTTCAGGCCGAATTCCTGCACGCGGGCTTCGTCCGGCGTGATGGTGGCGCATTTGACGCCGACGCCGTGAGTCTTGATCGCCTCGGCGGCGTCGATCGTCACCTGATCGTTGGTGGCGTCGCGGTTCTGAATGGAGAGATCGTAATAGAGCAGCTCGAGATCGAGATAGGGATGGATGAGCTTGTCCTTGATATAGGCCCAGATGATCCGGGTCATCTCGTCGCCGTCGAGCTCGACGACCGGATTCTCGACCTTGATCTTGCTCATGAAATGCCTCTCCCCGCGTGAGCCGCCGGCCTTATAGCGCGCGTAACGCGCGAGGCAAAGCAGGCGCCATGGGCAAATCTGCGAGGCGAAGCGGTTTGCGCGTCTCGTGACGGCGATTTTGATCGACTACTGCCGAATGTTCAGGCGCCGACGCCTACGGCGCGCTCGGCCGAGAGAAAATTCGACCGACGCCAGAAATAGCACGTTATGCGCATAATGTGTTATCCTCCGCCGAGGAGGCGCGCCATGAACGTATCCGTCGGCAAGCATTGGGAAGAGTTCATCGATTCCCTGGTCAAGCAGGGCCGCTACGCCTCGGCGACCGAGGTGATGCGCGAAGGCTTGCGCCTCGTGGAGGAGCGCGAGGCGAAGCTGAAGGCGCTGCGCGAGACGATTGAGGCGTCGCTCGCCGAAGGGGGCGAGCACAGCGACGAAGAGGTGGCCGCTCATCTCGACAGGAGAGCCGCGGAACTGAAAGCGAGAGGATATTGATTTGCGCCGTAATGGGCGAGACCGAGCATTGATCCCGTGACCGGCGCTGGAACCGACCACACCAAGCCAAAGCTCGAAGGCGGGCCGACCATTGTGCTCGTGCGGCCGCAGCTCGCGGTCAATATTGGCATGTGCGCGCGCGCCATGGCCAATTTCGGGCTCTCCGATCTGCGGCTCGTCGCGCCGCGCGAGGGCTGGCCGACGCGCGATCCCGTGTATCGCGAGGCCTCCTACGCGGCCGCCGCCGGCGCCGCGCATCTGCTCGATTCGGCCAAGCTCTACGAGAGCGTGCGCGAGGCGATCGCCGATCTTTCCTTCGTCTATGCGGCGACGGCGCGCGGGCGGGGACAGGTGAAGCCCGTGGTGACGCCCGCGACCGCAATGTCCTCTACAGTCGTGCGCATCAAAGCCGGCGAGCGTCATGGCGTGATGTTCGGGCCGGAGCGCACGGGGCTCGACAATGACGACGTCGCGCTCGCCGATTCGATTCTGACCTTTCCGGTCAATCCCGCCTATGCCTCGCTCAATCTGGCGCAGGCGGTGCTGCTCACCGGCTATGAATGGTTCCGCTACGCCCATGGCGAGACGCTGCCCTTCGACGTCACCGAGCGCTCGCCGCCCGCCACCCGCGAGATGACGCTGGCCTTCTTCGACTATTTGGAGAAGCATCTCGACGAGCGGCAATTCTTCCGTCCCGAGACGAAGAAGCCGGTGATGTCGCGCAATCTGCGCAATATGTTTCACCGCATGAACATGACCGAGCAGGATGTGCGCACGCTGTGGGGCGTGGTGGTGCGGCTTGTGGAAGGCCCGCGGCGCGAGCCGAAGAAGGCGAGGCGACGCAAGTCCGAGGAGCAGAGCTGAACCAGCGCCGCTCCTTCTCCCGCCCTGCGGGAGAAGGAGCGGCGCACACTGGTTGCTGATATGATCCCCATATGTCCCGCTTCGCCGAGCTCGCGACTGCGACCAATTTTTCCTTCCTGCGCGGCGCCTCGCATCCCGAGGAGATGGTCGCGCAGGCGATGGCGCTCGGCCATATCGGCATAGGCGTCGCCGATCGCAATTCGCTCGCCGGCGTCGTGCGCGCTCATTCCTATCTGCGCGAACATGCGGCCGAAGCGCCCGGCTTTCGTCTCGCCATTGGCGCGCGCCTCGTCTTTGCCGACGAGACTCCGGATGTTCTCTGCTATCCGAAGGACCGCGCCGCCTATGGCCGTCTCTGCCGGCTGCTGACGCGCGGCAATATGCGCGCGCAGAAGGGCGAGTGCCGCCTTTTCCTCGACGATCTCCTGGAATTCGCCGAAGGCCAGCAGCTCATCGCGATGGAGGGCGCGGCGCTTCCCCCCGCCCTGCTCGCGGCCGCATGCGGCCGACTGTGGCTCGCGGCGACCACGCTCTATGGCGTCGATATGCGCGCCGCCCTCGCCCGCCGCATCGCGCTCTCACGCGAGACCGGCCTGCCGCTCATCGCAGTGAACGAGCCGAACATGCATGTTCCCGAGCGACGCCCGCTCGCTGACGTTCTCGCCTGCGTGCGCGAGAAGACGACGCTCGATAATGCCGGCTATCTGCTCTCCGCCAACGCCGAGCGCTCACTAAAGAGCGGCGCAGAAATGGCGCGGCTCTTCGTGCAGGCGCCGCAGGCGGTGGAGGAGACCGCGCGCTTTCTGGAAGGTCTTTCCTTCCGTCTCGACGCGCTCGCGCATAATTATCCGAGCGAATTGCGCGAAGGTTTCGCCAGCGAGCAGGAGGCGCTCGAATATTACGCGCGCGAAGGCGCGAGGATGCGCTATCCGAACGGCGTTCCCGATAAGGTCGAGGCGCTGCTGCGCCATGAGCTGAAGCTGATCGCCGAGCTCGGCTACGCCGCCTATTTTCTCACAGTCCACGACATTGTGCGTTTCGCGCGCGCAAAGGAGATTCTCGCGCAGGGGCGCGGCTCGGCCGCCAATTCCGTGATCTGCTTCTGCCTCGGCGTCACCGAGGTCGATCCGACCAAGCATGATCTCCTCTTCGAGCGCTTCGTCTCCGCCGCGCGCAACGAGCCGCCCGACATAGACGTCGATTTCGAGCATGAGCGGCGCGAAGAGGTCATGCAATATATCTACGCGCGCTATGGCCGCGAGCGCGCCGGCCTCACGGCGACGGTGGTCTCCTATCGCTCGCGCTCGGCCATTCGCGAGGTCGGCAAGGCTTTCGGTCTTTCCGCCGATGTCGTCTCGCGGCTCTCGAACAATGTGTGGGGAGGAATGGCGCAAGGAGAGGCGTCCCCACCTCCCCCTCGAGGG
>NZ_LUUM01000299.1:0-21837 GCF_001644125.1 Methylosinus sp. R-45379 | reverse complement strand
TCCTCGACGACGAGCACGCGCCGGCCGGCGAGCGTGCGCTCGGGCGCGACGAAATCCTCGTCGTTGCGCGTCGGCGGCGGGGCGGCGGACAGGCGCTCGACCAGCGAGGCGGCGCGCACCGGCTTCACCAGCCAGCCGTCGAAATGGCGCAGCGCCGCCTCGCCGAAGGCGCGTCGCTCCATGGGCGAGAACATCAGGAACACGCGGCCGGCGCCGGCGCGGCGCGCCTCGTCGGCGAGACGCTCGGTCGCCTCCTCGCCGAAGGCGCAATCGACGATGACGGCGTCGAAACGGCCATCCGGCTCGCCGTCCAGACGGCGCGCGCCATGCGTCTCCTCCCGCGCGATCTCGGTCTGCGCGCCGGCCCCGCGCAGGATCTCGGCCATGAACGGCCCTTCGAAGATCGTCGGCGAGACGATCAGAACGCTCGAGCCGGCGAGCGGCCGCTTGCGCTCACGCGTGCGGTCGTCGAAGAGGGCATGCGGCCCGCGCGGCAGGGTGAAGGCGAAGATCGCGCCGGCGCCCGCCGCCTCCTCTATCTCCAGCCGGCCGCCCATCAGCGCGGCGAGATGGCGCGAGATGGCGAGGCCGAGGCCGGTGCCGCCATGGCGCCGCGTCGACGAGCCGTCGCCTTGCTCGAACTCCTCGAAGATGATCTCGCGGGCCGCCGGCGCGACGCCCGGCCCCGTGTCGGCGACGCGAAACAGCAGCGCGCCTTTGGCGTCCCGCTCGACACGCAGGCCGACGCCGCCGCTCGCGGTGAAGTTCACCGCATTGCCGGCGAGATTGACCAGCACCTGGCGCACGCGCGCGGCGTCGCCGGCGACGATCTCCGGCGCGTCCGGCGCGATATAGCTCGCGATCTCGAGATGCTTGGCCTGGGCGCGCGGCGCCAGCAGCTCGACGACGCCCTCGACGAGCGGCGCAAGCGCGAAGGGCTCGACCGAAAGCTCGATCTTGCCGGCCTCGATCTTCGAGAAGTCCAGAATATCGTCGATGAGCTGGGCGAGCGAGCGGCCGGAGGCGGCGATCGCCTCGACATAGCTCGCCTGCTCGGCGTCGAGCCGCGTCGCCGCGAGCAATTGCGCGAGGCCGAGCACGCCATTGAGCGGCGTGCGAATCTCATGGCTCACCGTGGCGAGAAAGCGCGATTTGGCCTGGCTTGCCGCCTCGGCGCGGTCGCGCGCGGCGGCGGCGGCGCGCAGCTCCCAGATTTCGTCGCGCAATCCTTCTAGCTCTGTCTCGACCGCGCGGCGGCGGCGCGCCCGGCGCGCGCGCACGAGCCATAGCCAGACGCCCGGCGCGAGAGCGGCGAAAAAAGCGAGAACGACAAAAACGCAAGGAGGAACAGCGGGCATGCGGGATGGTCCAGAGCCATTCGACGAAGATGCAATTATTTCACGGCAATCCACAGAAAAGTATGAATTGGGCTCAGGCGGCGACGCGGGCTCCGGCGGAGCCGCCGCGATAGGCGAGAGCTTCGGCGAGATGGCGGCGCGCTATGGCGTCCGAGCCGTCGAGATCGGCGATGGTGCGAGCGAGCTTCAGCGCGCGATGGAAGCCGCGCGCCGAGAGGCCGAGGCGCTCGGCCGCCTCGCGAATCAGCGCCGTTCCGGAGGCGTCGAGCGCGGCGGCTTTTTCGATCGCGCTGGCCGGCGCGCTGGCGTTGGTGGTGGAGCCGGGAAGGCCGAGAGCCGCATAGCGTCGGCTTTGGCGTTCGCGCGCCGCGGCGACGCGCGCCGCCACCTCGGCCGAGCCTTCGGCCGGCGGCGGCAGCACGAGATCGGCCGCCGAGACCGCCGGAACCTCGATCCTGAGGTCGAAACGGTCGATCAGCGGGCCTGAGAGCCGCGCCTGATATTGGGCGATGCAGCGCTCATTGGGCTGGCGGCGGCAGGCGAAGCCCGGCTCCAGCGCATGGCCGCAGCGGCAGGGGTTCATCGCCGCGACGAGCTGGAAGCGGGCCGGATAGACGGCGCGATGATTGGCGCGGGACACGGCGACCTCACCGGTCTCTAGCGGCTGGCGCAGGCCATCGAGCGCCTGCGCCTGGAACTCCGGCAGCTCGTCGAGGAACAGCACGCCATTATGGGCGAGCGAGATCTCGCCCGGACGCGCATGGGAGCCGCCGCCGACCAGCGCCGGCATGGAGGCGGAATGATGCGGCGCGCGAAACGGGCGCCGATCGGTGAGCTCGCCGCCGGCGATCTCGCCCGCGACGGAGTGGATCATCGAGACTTCCAGAAGCTCGCGCGGCGACAGCGGCGGCAGAATGGAGGGGAGCCGCGCCGCCAGCATGGATTTGCCGGCGCCGGGCGGGCCGTTCATCAGGAGATTATGGCCGCCGGCCGCGGCGATCTCCAGCGCTCGCTTGGCGCTCTCCTGGCCCTTTATGTCGGAGAGGTCCGGCAGCGCCGTCGCCGCCGCGCGCACAGCCGGCTCCGGCCGCGAGAGCGCCTGCACGCCTTTGAGATGATTGACGAGCTGGATCAGCGAGCGTGGCGCGATCACCTCCATGTCGCTCGACGCCCAGGCCGCCTCCGGCCCGCATTGGCGCGGGCAGATGAGCCCATGGCCGCGCATGTTGGCGGCGACCGCAGCGGGCAGAACGCCGGCGACCGGCGCGATCGCCCCGTCGAGCCCCAATTCGCCGAGCACGGTGAAGCCGTCCAGCGCATCCGAGGGGATGGCGCCGATCGCCGCCATCACGCCGAGCGCAATGGGCAGATCGTAATGGCTGCCCTCCTTGGGCATGTCGGCCGGCGCGAGATTGACGGTGATGCGCTTGGCCGGCAGGGCGAGGCCGGAGGCCACGAGCGCCGCCCGCACACGCTCCCGCGATTCGGCGACCGCCTTGTCGGCGAGGCCGACCAGCGTGAACACCACATTGCCGCTGGCGATCTGCACTTGGACGTCGACGGGCTTGGCCTCTATGCCCTCGAAGGCGACCGTCGCGACTCTGACCACCATGACGAAAGCTCCGAGACCCCGATATCGCTCTGACGCAAACGCCGCCATAGTAGACGCGCGATTTCGCCTCCGCAAGAACAATATGAGAACGAAAATTGGCCATGCTTCGGCAACCGGCCGCTAACCGGCGAGAGCTAGTCTGAGGCCGGTTTTGAGGATCGGCAATTTCAGCTCTCGCGGAAGCGTCGCCATCGTGCGGCCGCGCTCTCGTGAGCTAAGAGCGCTTTCCGATCGGACGGGGCCGTTCGATCGATCAGAAATTCGCGCCGGGGGATATCGCCCTCGAGAGCGCAAAGGGCTTCGCCCGAGAGATGGGGTCGGCGATATGTCTCAGAACAAACGGATGACGAGGGCGCTCGGCGCCGCGGCTTTGGCGCTGGCGATCGGCTTCGGCGCGCCGAAGGCGCAAGCGGCCGAATGCGGACGCAATGGCGAGGGATTCGAGGCCTGGCTCAGCAGCTTCGAGAAGGAAGCCGCCGCGGCCGGAATTTCCAAGGCGGCGATCGATTCGTCGCTCCGCGACGTCTATTACGACCGCTCGGTGATCTCGCATGATCGCGGGCAGAAAGTGTTCCGCCAGACATTCGAGCAATTCTCGGCGCGCATGGCCAATTCCTTCCGCGTGAGCAAGGGACGCGCGCTGCTGCAGAAGCATGCGGCGCTGTTCAAGCGCATCGAGCAGAAATATGGCGTGCCGGGGCCGGTCATTGTCGCGATCTGGGGGCTGGAGACGGATTTCGGCTCCTATCTCGGCGATTTCTCGACGATTCGCGCGCTGGCGACGCTCGCCTATGATTGCCGTCGCGCCGACAAGTTCCGCGCCGAGCTGCTGGACGCGCTGCGCATCGTCGAGCGCGGCGATCTCGATCCCGCGCAAATGCGCGGGGCCTGGGCGGGCGAGATCGGCCAGACGCAGTTCATGCCGTCGTCCTATCTGAAATTCGCGGTGGATTTCGACGGCGACGGCAAGCGCGATCTCGTTCACAACACGGCGGATGTGCTCGCCTCCACCGCCAATTTTCTGCATGGCTACGGCTGGAAGCCGGGCGCCGGCTGGGACGAGGGCGATCCGAATTTTCCGGCGCTGCTCGAGTGGAACAAGGCGAAAGTCTATTCCAAGACCATCGCCCTGCTCGCCGATAAGATCAAAGGCGCGAGCGACACGCGCTCATCAGGAATAGACGCTCCGCGATGAGGCGGCCGCTTTTCGGCATGGTCTGCGGAGGGCTTACTCCGCCGGCTCGGCGTCGGCCGTCTTCAGCGAATGGATCGGCCGGTGCCGTAGATAGATGAAGAACATGGCGATGACGCCGACGCCCATGAGCAGATAGAGGGGCAGGGTGCGCATGAAGCTCTTGCCCACGGAGAAGGGGAAGCGCGACACCCAGCGCTCGCCATGGTCGCCGGTCACGGTCACTATGCCGACGAAATAGCCCGCGTCGGGAAAGTCGTGCTCGAAATTGATCGTGCCGGTCGGATAGGTTCGCGGACCGCGATAGGCGACGGTCACAGCGTCTAGGTCGGCGTTCTCTTTCTCCTCGCTGCCGATATCCCTGACGATTCTGATCTCCACCGCCATGTCGCGCAGCTCGTCCTGCTCGGCGTCGAGCGCGATGATCGTGTGGCCGGTCGCGGGAATATCCTCGCAGAACTCATTCTTGGAGGCGTCCGGCAGATAGCCGGTGAAGTTCATAATGTCCGGCCCGATGAACAGCCGGCACCGCCCCTCCGCGGAGCCGAGCCGGCCATGGGCCGAGGCGGGGGCCGCGGCGCCGAGAAGCGTCAGCAGAAGGACGAGAAGAACGGGCGGCGCGGAACGAGTCGCAGGACGCAGAAACCCATCGATCGACCGCCAGAACGGGGCAAGACCGCTGTCGGACATGATGATTCCCCCATGGATCATGTGTTGCGGGCCTCGTTCCGTGGGCGCCTTCGCTCCGACGACGAAGCGAGAGCCGGTTCGGCCGACCCGGTCGCTCGCCGCCTGCGACAATGCGGCATGTTAGCGCATTCTCACGGAGCGGCAAGAGCGTGAACGGGCTCGGCTTTTGTCCGCCTCCCGGCATAGAATTGCGGCCCGTCGCGAGTCCTATACTGCGCCTTTTGCTTGCGTTTTGCTCGGCATGGCGTGAACTTTGCCGCATTGCGCCCGCGGACTCTTGTTTTTCCGCGGGCCGCACGCCATATTCGACGGCGAGGACCGCGCCGATTGGCCGGATAGACCGGGCCGCGCGGCCTTTTTCGAGAGGATGCTATGTCCAATTTCGACCGCAACACGAGCTTCGGCTACCGGGGCGGGGTCTCCAGAGCCGGCACGGCCGAGATCGACCAGGGCCTGCGCGCCTATATGCTCGGCGTCTATAATTATATGGTCCTGGGTCTCGGCGTCACCGGCGTCGTCGCGCTCGGCACGCATATGCTCGCCGTGGCCAAGGAAGGCGGGCGGCAGATCGCGCTCACGCCTTTCGGTCAGATGCTCTACACCAGCCCGCTGAAATGGGTGGTGATGCTGGCGCCGCTGGCCTTCGTGTTCTTCCTGGGCTATCGCGCCGACCGCGTCTCCGCGGCGACGGCTCGCAACCTGTTCCTCGCCTTCTCGGCGGTGATGGGCTTGTCATTGTCGTCGATCATGATCGTCTTCACGGGCGCGTCGATCGCCAAGGTGTTCTTCATCACCGCGGCGGCCTTCGGCGGCCTCAGCCTCTATGGCTATATGACGAAGCGCGATCTCTCTGCCTTCGGTTCCTTCCTGGTGATGGGCCTGTGGGGCCTCGTGCTCGCGAGCCTCGTCAATCTGTTCTTCCAGAGCAGCGCGATGCAGTTCGCCTTGTCGATCCTGTCGGTGTTCATCTTCGCGGGCCTCACCGCCTGGGACACGCAGTCGATCAAGGACGGCTATTATCAGAACGCCGGCTATGGCCAGGAGATGGTGCAGAAGCAGAGTATCTTCGGCGCTCTGTCGCTCTATCTCGACTTCATCAACATGTTCCAGTCGCTGCTCTATCTCTTCGGCGAGCGCAACGACTGATCGGACGATCGATCCGATCCGGGATAAAGGAAGGCCCCGCTCCGGCGGGGCCTTTTCTTTTGCCGGGCGCGCGCCAATTCGCTCAGTCGCGCACCAATTCCAGCTTCTTTTGCAGCACTGCGACGACGCGCGAGAGATCATGGCCGCGGCGCATGACGAGGCCGCCGGCGGCGACGACGCAATAGGCGCCCTGACGGCGCGCCAGCTCGGGATTTTTCTCGATGCGATAGAGCGGCGCCTCGCTGGCGCGGCGAAAGACCGAGAACACCGCCTTGGCGGGCGAGAAATCGATGGCGTAATCGCGCCATTCGCCGGCGGCGACCTTGGCGCCATAGAGATCGAGCAGCAGTCGCAGCTCACGCCGATCGAAGGACACGAGCGGAGCGCTGCGCTCGGGCGCGGCCCTGGCCCGGTCCGCATCATTCGTCGCGCGGCCTGCCACGACAGAGAGCAGGCCGCGCCGCCGGCTGGGATCGGTCGTCTCCGTCTCGCTCATGCCGCTTTCCTCATTTCTTGGGCATGATCGCGCGGCAAATGCGCGAGGGCAAGACAAAGATGACAATGAGACGACGATGGGCCTCGCGCGCCTGGCCGAGATTTCACATTTTCGCCAATATCGAGCCCCTTGTCCGCCAAAGGAGCCGACCAATATCTAGCCCATTGCCTCGACACGCTCGGGAAGCCGTTTTTCCGGATTTCGTCAGCCCCCCAGCCCCCCGGAAGGGCGCTTTTCGAGCACATGAGTTCGTGGCGATGGACGGGCCGGCCGGGCGACGCTCGGGCGGCCCGTCTTGTTTCGGGCTTCTCCACCACGCGCCTCTTCTTTCCACGCTCTCGCAAGTCTCGCGCGATCGAGTCTCGCGCGATCGAGTCGCGCGACCCATGGCGGCCGTCTTGCAACTTCGTGGACGATCCCCGATATCACTCTCGCGTTTCGCTCGAGGCGGCTCGACGGACGCCATTGCCGATCAATGACGATCTCTATATCCCGGCCAGAGCCAGCGCGCCGTCGGCCATGCTTCCATTTGCGGAAAGCGACGCGCGCGGCGGAGCCGACAGAAAAAGCGGAGACGAGCCCGTGACCGACCACGCCGAAACACAGACGATCGACGCAGCCGAGCGCAGCGATTACGGCTTCCAGGCCGATGTCGCGCGGCTCCTGGAGCTCATGACGCATTCCGTCTATTCGGAGCGCGAAATTTTCTTGCGCGAGCTCGTGTCCAATTCGGCCGATGCGATCGAGAAGCTGCGCTTCGAGGCGGTGGCGAACGAGGGGCTGGCGGCGCAGGCCGGCGCGCCGCTCGTCACCATCGCGCTCGATAAGGAGGCGCGCACGCTGACCGTCGCCGACAATGGCGTCGGCATGTCGCGCGAGGATCTCGTCGCCGCGCTCGGCACCATCGCCAGCTCCGGCACCCGCGCCTTTCTCGATGATCTCGAGGCCAAGGGCGGCGCCGACAAAGGCGGCTCGCTGATCGGGCGCTTCGGCATCGGCTTCTATTCGGCCTTCATGGTCGCCGATCACATAGAGGTGGCGACCCGCCGCGCGGGCGCTGCGGAAGCATTTTTGTGGACGTCGGAAGGCAAGGGCTCGTTCCAGATCGCGCCGCTGGCCGCGGAGGACGCGCCCGCCGTCGGCACGCGCGTCACGCTGCATCTCAATGCGGAATCGGACGAGTTCCTCGAGCCCTATCGCATCGAGCAAATTTTGCGCGAGCATTCGGGCGCCATCGCCATACCGATCGATCTCGTCGAGGAGAAGGGCAAGGAGCCGCGTCGCCTCACCGACGGCGTTGCGCTGTGGACGCGGCCGAAATCGGAAATCAGCGAGCAGGACTATAAGGATTTCTATCAGCAGATTTCCGGCCAGTTCGACGAGCCGGCGCTCACCATTCATTGGCGCGCGGAAGGGCGTACCGAATATACGGTGCTCGCCTTCGTGCCCGGCTCGCGGCCCTATGATCTCTTCGACCCCAAGCGCGCGAGCCGCTCCAAGCTCTATGTGCGGCGCGTGCTGATCTCGCGCGAGGCCGATATTCTGCCGCCCTGGCTGCGTTTCATGCGCATCGTCGTCGACAGCGCCGATCTGCCGCTCAATGTCTCGCGCGAGATGGTGCAGAACAATCCGATCATCGGCGCCATCCGCAAGGCGATCGGCACGCGCGTGCTCAAGGAGCTCGCCGATCTCGCCGCGAATGACGCCGAGAAATTCGCCGCCGTGTGGAAGAATTTCGGCGCCGTCATCAAGGAGGGCCTGCACGACGACCCGGTGCGCCGCGACGAGATTTTCGCCATTGCGCGATTCTCGACGTCGCAGCATCAGGATGGCGGGCGCAGCCTGAAGGATTATGTCGAAAATCTACGGCCCAATCAGACGGCGATCTATTACATCACCGGCGACGACAAGAAGCGGCTCGCCTCCAGCCCGCAGCTCGAGGGCTATCGCGCCAAGGGTATAGACGTTCTGCTGCTGGACGATCCGGTCGACGCCTTCTGGGTGACGAGCGCCGTCGGCTATGACGGCAAGCCGTTCAAATCGGTGACGCAGGGCGCCGCCGACATAGACGCCGTGCCGGCGCCGGAAGGCTCCGAGACGCCGCCCGCCGAGGCGAGCGCCGATGTCGCGCTGCTCACCGCCGTGCTGAAGGAGGCGCTCGCCGAGCATATCGACGATGTGCGAGTCTCGACGCGCCTGCGCGAAAGTCCCGCCTGTCTCATCGCCGCCGATCACGGCTTCGATCTGCAGCTCGCGCGCATGCTGCAGGAGAGCGGCAATAAGGGCGCCTTCGGCAAGCCGGTGCTCGAGATCAATCCCGGCCATGAGGCGGTGCTGGCGCTCGCGCAAAAGGCCAAGGCCGATCGCGCCGGCGCCGAGGATGGCCTCTGGCTGCTGCTCGATACGGCGCGCATCGCCGATGGCGAGGCGCCGATCGACGCCGCCGCTTTCGCCAAGCGCGTCGCCGCTCTGCTCGCCAAAGGCTGACGCGGCCGCATGATCGCTCCCGCGCTCGAGGATGCGCGCCGCGCCGCGGCGCTCGAGGAGGTCGCGGCCTTTCTCGAGCGCAGCGGAATCGAGGATGCGCGCGGCGATGCGCGCGCGTTGCTGTTCGCCGCCGGCGGCTTCGGCGCGGCGGAGCTGCTGCTCGAGCCCATGGCGAAGCTGGGCGAAGCGGCGCTCGCGACCTTGCGCGATTCCGCACGGCGCCGCGCGGCGCGCGAGCCCGTGTCGCGCATTATCGGCATGCGCGGCTTTTGGACGCAGGATCTCGTCGTCGCGCCGCATGTGCTCGATCCGCGCCCGGACACGGAAACGCTGATCGAGCTTTCGCTCGAGCTTATGCGCGAGCGGCGCCGCGAGCCATTGCTGATTCTCGAGCTCGGCGTCGGCTCGGGCGCGATTCTCTGCGCTTTGCTCGCCGAATTTCCCTCAGCGCGGGCGATCGGCGTCGATCTTTCCACGGAGGCTTGCGAAGCCGCCGCGCTCAATCTCTCGCGCTGCGGCTTTGCGAATCGCGCCTCATTGCTGCGCGGCCGCTGGGCCGATGCGCTCGGCGCGCGTTTCGATCTCATCGTCTCCAACCCGCCCTATATAGAAAGCGGCGAATTGGAAGCGCTCGAGCCGGAGGTGCGTCTTTATGATCCGCGCCTCGCGCTCGACGGCGGCGCCGATGGCCTCGCCTGCTATCGCGAGATCATCGACGATCTGCCGCGTCTGCTGGCGGCGCAGGGCGTCGCAGTGCTCGAGGCGGGAGACGGGCAGGCGCGCAGCGTCGCCGCGCTGATGGCGGAGAAAGGCCTCGAGCCGGCCGGAATTCGCAAGGACGCGGGCGGACGCGAGCGCGCCGTCGCGGCGCGCCGCCACAGCTGACGCATCCGCAAGTCGTGACAAATTGGCTACACCCCCTATTTATGTGAGCGACGGAACGTTCGCGCCCTTGGCGAGGCTTCCCCGGTGGACTATAGTCGCTCGCGAAAAGACGCTGAACGTCGTGAGCGACGCCGAGCGCGGATGAGGGGGAATACGGCCGGTCCCCGAAATTTAGCCGATGGCGCGCATCCCGCGCCGCAGAGGCCGGAGTCCGGCGCCGCCGTTCGAACCAGACAAGACGATGCGAGAAGACTGCATGGTCGGGTGTTCGGCGCGACACTAATGTGTTCGAGCAATCGAGCGTGAGCGACGGTTTCGTGATCTGGCTATGACCGCGAAGACGGCGTGAGACACGCAACTCGCTCGCCGCGAGCCGAACGCTTCGACGCCGCCACTCGAGGCCGCGTGATGCGGGATCGGCTCGGAGCGAGGCGCTCGGGCGAAGCGCGCTCGAGTAAAATTGAGAATTCGGCGCAGGCCGTTCCACCAGAACGCCGCGCCGGCCGCGCGATCCATGCCGGGATCGCGCAAGCGACAGAACGGACAGATGCGCCGCTCGAGGTCGAGCGGAGCCGCTCCGTTGGATCGGGCTCTTGCGGCAATGGCCGCGCCCGGCTTCCGCCTCTGACGCAGTTTCGAGCGTTCGTCCCTTTCGGCGCGTTCTGCCGAAGCACGACACGCCGAGCCGGCAAAGCGTAAGGACCTTCTTGGGGATATTCGATGAGACCAGGACAGAATAAACGCATCCGCGGCCGTAATGGCGGCCGTAAAGGACCCAATCCCCTCACGCGTTCCTACGAGTCGAACGGTCCCGACGTCAAAATCCGCGGGACTGCTCAGCATGTCGCCGAGAAATATCTTCAGCTCGCCCGAGACGCGCAATCCTCCGGCGACACCATCATGGCCGAGAGCCTGCTCCAGCACGCCGAGCATTATTTCCGCCTGATCGCCGCAGCTCAATCCGCGCAACAGCAGGCGCAGGGCGGCTATGGCGGCCGTCCCTTCGAGGCGTCGGACGCCGATGTCGACGATGATGACGATTTCAGCGGCATCTCGGATCGTTTCGCGCCGCTGTCCGAGCGCCTGCCGCAGACCGCCGGCTATCAGCCGCCGCCGCAGCAGCCCTATGCGTCCGCGCCTTATGCGCAGCCGACGCCACAGCCGCAATTCGCGCCGCAGCCGCAACCGCAGCCCTATGAGGAGCGCCCGATCGGCGAGCGTCCCAGCAATGAGCAGCCGCGCTACGAGCGCCAGCCGCGCCAAGATCGCGGGGGACAAGATCGTGGGGGACAAGATCGTGGCGGCTTCCGCGATCGTCGCGACCGCAACAATGGCGGCGAGCAGAGCGCCGAAGGCGGCGGCGAGCGTCCGCATCGCCCGAATTTCGAGCGCAATCGCGAGCGTCGTTTCCCGCCGCGCGTGCAGCCCGCCGCGCAGGAGGAGGCGCCCGCCGCCGCTCTGCCGTCCTTCATCACCGCGCCGATTCGCGCCGCCGGCCCGGAGGAGGGCGAGGCTTTCGCACGTTCCGAGCGCGCTGTCGTTCGCGAGCATGAGGAAGCCGCCGCCGGCTTTCATCTGAACCAGCGCCGCCGCCGCCGCACTCGCGCGCAGGGCGAGGAGGCGAACGGCAATGTCGCCGACGAGACGCCGCGGACGGGCGAGCTGCCGCTCGCCGATTGAGCGTGACGCCGCGGCGCTCCGTCAGAGCGCCGCGCGTCTTTGCCCGCGCAGCGCTCGCTGGGCGAGAATTTTGTCGATCCGCCGGCCGTCCTTGTCGAGAACTTCGAAGCGCCAGCCATGCGCGTCGAAGCTCTCGCCGATCTCCGGCAGATGGCCGGCATGCGCCAGAACGAAGCCGGCGGCCGTCTGATAGCTCCTGTCCTCGGACGCAGGCATAGAGAGAAGCTCCAGCATCTCGTCGGCCGGCATGCCGCCGCAGATGAGCCATGAGCCGTCGTCGCGCTGCACGGCGTGAGGCTCGGGCGGGCCGTCCGCCGTCCCGAATCCGCCGGCGATCGCCTCCAGAATGTCGGCGTCGGTCACGATCCCCTGGAAGTGGCCATATTCGTCGAAGACCAGCGCGACATGGACGGAGGCGCGCTTGATCATCTCGACCACGTCCAGCGCGTCAGCGGAGGTCGGGACGATCGGAGCCTGGCGCACGAAATCGCTCGGCTGCGGGCTCTCGCCACGCAGATAGGAGTCGAGCAGGTCCTTCGCCTGCAGGACGCCGAGCATGTTCTCGGTCTTGCCGCGATAGGCTGGCAACCGTGAATGGACGCTGGCGATGATCGCCGCACGGATCGTCTCCGGCGAATCGTCGAGATCGATCATGTCGACCTCGCCGCGCGGCGTCATCACGCCGCGAACCGGGCGATCGCCGAGACGCATGACGCCGGCGATCATCGCGCGCTCGCCCGGCTCCAGAACGCCGGCCGTCTCGGCCTCGGCCACGAGCGCCCTGATCTCCTCGTCCGAAACGAGATGCGCGCCCGCCGCGCCATGGCCGAGCGCGCGCAGAAGCGCGCGTCCAGAGAGATCGAGAAGGAAGACGAGCGGCGCGGCGAGCCGAGCCAGCACGCTCATGACCGGAGCGACGGCTGCGGCGATCCGTTCGGGGTCGCGCAGGGCGATCTGCTTGGGCACGAGCTCCCCGACGATCAGCGACACATAGGTTATCGCCGCGACGACGACACCGACGCCGAGCGTCTCCGACATGGCCGGAGACAGGCCTTGTGACGCGATCCATTCGGAGAGCCGCGCGCCGAGAGTTGCGCCGGAGAAGGCGCCGGACAGCACGCCGATCAGCGTGATGCCGATTTGAACGGCGGAGAGAAATTTTCCAGGATCGGAAGCGAGGTCGAGGGCGGCGCGCGCGCCGGGAACCCCGCGCTCCGCCGACGCTCTGAGGCGCGCAGGGCGCGCCGATACGACGGCGAGCTCCGCCATCGCGAGCGCGCCATTGACCATGGTCAAGGCGATGACGACGGCAATTTCCAAGTAAGGCATAGATGCGAGCATAGCCGCGCCGTCGCCGTCCCGCGAGTCCCCCCTTTCGGGTCGGCAATGATCGCGTGAGCGCAAAAACGCCGCTTCGCCCTCGCTGTTCGAGCGGGAATCCTCGCGCTCCAGTCGTCGCACCCTCTTTTCGAGCGCGAGGGTCTTTCCCATATCGGCCGTGAAGGTCGCCGCAAGGGGCCGTTTTCACGCCATATAGGGACGAGGCGCGCCGCTTTGCGTGGCGTCTCGAGACCGGAGGGTTTCCATGAATTTCGACAAATACACGACGCGCGCGCAGGGCTTCGTGCAGGCCGCGCTGTCGCTCGCGACGCGTGAGGGCAATCCGCAGCTCACGCCCGAGCATGTTTTGAAAGTGCTGCTCGACGATGAGCAGGGCCTGTCCGCCGGACTCATCGATCGCGCCGGCGGTCGCTCGCGAGAGGCGCTCGCCAAGACGGAAGCCGCGCTCGCCAAGCTGCCGAAAGTCTCCGGCGGCGGCGCCGGACAGCCTTCGCTCAATCAGGCCACCGCGCGGCTCTTCGACAATGCGGAGAAGCTCGCGCAAAAGGCCAGCGATTCCTACGTCACCGTCGAGCGATTGCTGCTCGCCATCGCGCTCGAGAAGGGAACCGACGCAGCGCGCATTTTGAGCGAGGCCGGCGTGACGCCGCAGACGCTCAATTCGGCGATCGAAGATTTGCGCAAGGGCCGCACCGCCGATTCCGCCTCGGCCGAGAGCGCCTATGATTCGTTGAAGAAATATGCGCGCGATCTCACCGAGGCCGCGCGGGAAGGCAAGCTCGATCCGGTGATCGGCCGTGACGAGGAAATTCGCCGCACGATTCAGGTGCTGTCGCGCCGTACCAAGAATAATCCCGTGCTGATCGGCGAGCCCGGCGTCGGCAAGACGGCGATCATCGAGGGGCTGGCGCTGCGCATCGTCAATGGCGACGTGCCCGAATCGCTGCAGGACAAGAAGCTGCTCGCGCTCGACATGGGCTCGCTGATCGCCGGCGCGAAATATCGCGGCGAGTTCGAGGAGCGCTTGAAAGCCGTGCTGAACGAGATCACCGCCGCGCAGGGCGGGATCATATTGTTCATCGACGAGATGCACACGCTGGTCGGCGCCGGCAAGGCGGATGGCGCGATGGACGCCTCCAATCTGCTGAAGCCCGCATTGGCGCGCGGCGAGCTGCATTGCGTCGGCGCGACCACGCTCGACGAATATCGCAAGCATGTGGAGAAAGACGCGGCGCTGGCGCGGCGCTTCCAGCCGGTGTTCGTCGACGAGCCGACCGTGGAGGACACCATCTCCATTCTGCGCGGGCTGAAAGAAAAATACGAGATGCACCATGGCGTGCGTATCACCGACGCTGCGATCGTGGCGGCGGCGACGCTCTCCAATCGTTACATCTCCGATCGTTTTCTGCCGGACAAGGCGATCGATCTCGTCGATGAGGCGGGCTCGCGCCTGCGCATGCAGATCGACTCCAAGCCCGAGGAATTGGACGAGCTCGACCGGCGCATCATTCAGCTGCGCATAGAGCAGGAGGCTCTGCGCAAGGAGACCGATCCGGCCTCGAAAGATCGTCTCGCCAAATTGGAGACCGAGCTCGCCGAGCTGACAGAGAAATCATCGGCGCTCACGCAGCGCTGGAAGTCCGAGAAGGACAAGCTCGGCGTCGCCCAGAAATTGAAGGAGCAGCTCGAGAACGCCCGCAACGAGCTGGCGCAGGCGCAGCGCCGCGGCGAGTTTCAGCGCGCCGGCGAGCTCGCCTATGGCCTGATCCCCGATCTCGAGCGCAAGCTCGCCTCGAGCGAGAAGGAAGGCGCGCAGAAAATGCTCGAGGAGGAGGTGACGCCCGAGCATGTCGCGCAGGTCGTCTCGCGCTGGACTGGAATTCCGGTCGATAAGATGCTCGAGGGCGAGCGCGAGAAGCTGCTGCATATGGAAGACGAGCTGGCGCGCCGCGTCGTCGGGCAGAGGGAGGCGGTCGCCGCCGTCTCCACCGCCGTGCGCCGCGCCCGCGCCGGACTGCAGGACCCCAACCGTCCGATCGGCTCCTTCATCTTCTTGGGGCCGACCGGCGTCGGCAAGACGGAGCTGACCAAGGCGCTCGCCAATTTTCTCTTCGACGACGAGACCGCTTTGGTGCGTCTCGACATGTCGGAATATATGGAGAAGCATTCGGTCGCGCGCCTCATCGGCGCGCCTCCCGGCTATGTCGGCTATGAGGAGGGCGGGGCGCTCACCGAGGCGGTGCGGCGTCGGCCCTATCAGGTCGTGCTGTTCGACGAGATCGAGAAGGCGCATCCGGATGTGTTCAACGTCCTGCTGCAGGTGCTGGACGATGGCCGTCTCACCGACGGCCAAGGCCGCACCGTCGATTTCAAGAACACGCTCATCATCATGACGTCGAATCTCGGCTCCGAATTCCTGGTGATGCAGCAGGAGGGCGAGGATTCCTCCGCCGTGCATGCCGAGGTGATGCAGGTGGTGCGCGCGCATTTTAGGCCAGAGTTCTTGAACCGCGTCGATGAGATCGTCCTGTTCCACCGCCTGCGGCGCGAGGATATAGGCGCGATCGTCGATATTCAGATCCTGCGGCTGCAAAAGCTGCTGGACGATCGCAAGATCACGCTGAAGCTCGACGAGAAGGCGCGGGCGCTGCTCGCCGCCAAGGGCTACGACCCCGCCTATGGCGCGCGTCCGCTGAAGCGCGTGATCCAGAAGGAGCTGCAGGACCCGCTCGCCGAGGCGCTGCTCGGCGGCGAGATCGTCGACGGCTCCACCGTGTGGGTCTCCACCGACAGCCAGGGGCTGACGCTGGATGGACGGCCGATCGGACGGCGGAGCTTCGGGGCCGAAAAGGCGGCGTGAGATGGGGGCGCGGCATGCGCCCTCATCCGACCTCGCTTCGCGAGGCTGCCTTCTCCCGCAAGCGGGAGAAGGACGCGCCGCGTCTTTAAATTCCTGTCGTCTTTCAAAAAGGGGCGGTCTCCTTCTCCCACTCGTGGGAGAAGGTGTCGCGCGAAGGCGCGACGGATGAGGGTCCTTCGGCGCGCAACTTGCTTCTCGCGAGCCGGAGGCGCGCAATGAAATTCTATATGACGCCGGGGTCCTGCTCGACCGGAATTCACATTCTGCTCGAGGAGATCGGCCTCGTCTTCGAGGCTTATATCCTCAATCTGCCGCGGGGCGATCATCTCAAGCCCGAATATCTCGCCATTAATCCGCATGGCACGATTCCGACGCTGGTGCGCGACGACGGCACGGCGCTCTGCGATTTTGTCTCGATCGCGACATGGCTCGCCGAGACCTATCCGCGCCGCAAGCTGCTGCCCGAGGATCTCGCCGGCAAGGAGCGGGCGATGGAAGTGCTGAATTTCGCGACGCGCTACATTCACGGCGAGGGCTTCCGCCGTGTCTTCACGCCGGAGCGCTACGCCGTCGCGGGCGACATAGAGGCGGTGAAGGCGCAAGGTCGTGAGATCGTCGCCGAGGCGCTGCTGAAAGTGAGCGGCGAGCTCGACGGCAAGAACTATGCGGCGGGCGCTTTCTCCATCGCCGACGCCGGCCTGTTCTATGTGGAGTTCTGGGCCGACAAGATCGGCATGGAACTGCCGGTCAATTGCCGCGCGCATTACGAGCTGATGAAGACGCGTCCCACTGTGCGGCAGGTGCTGGCCGAGGAAGGCTATCGCTGAGCTTTTGCTTTTCCACGCGACAACTTGCCGCAGGAGAGCCTCGGCGGGCGCCTTGACCCTTCGCCGCCGCTCCCCTAGCGTTGAGGCTCGCAGCTCGGAGAAGGCGGCCCGTGCAAGTCGAGACTCGCAAGATCTTCAGAATGGAGAGAGCCGTCGTCGGCATGCTGGCGGCTGCTGTCCTTCTGCTGCAGATCGTGGCGGTCGGCTTCGCCACTGGGGCCATGGCCCAGGACGGCGCTTTCGGCGTCGTCTGCGTCACCGCTCAGCCGGGTTCTCCCTCCTCCGACACCGCGCCTGTCGAGAAGCATGTCGGCCCTTGCTGCATGCTCCATTGCAGCTCGGCGGCCGAGGTCGATGGCTCCGATGCGGTGCTCATCGTCCTCGCTTTCGACTTCCCCGCGGCCTCTCCCCCGATCTTCGACGATCGGACGGCCGTGGCCGCCGCTGCGCCGCCGGAATTGCGGCCCCTCTCGCCACGCGCTCCACCCGCCGCCCTCGCCTGATCCCATTGTGACATCGGGGGGCGCATTTCGCCGTCCCCGAGCCGGGAACAGGCCGCGTCTGACGATCGAAGCGCTTCTCGCCGCCGATCGCGACGCCTGAAAGCGGGTTTAGAGAGCGATCGGCTCTTACCCGTCCTTCAATCGATGAATTTCCGCCTGTGTCTCGCTGAGCGATCGCGCGTCTCGAACGCGTGGGCTCGCTGGCTCATCAGGCGATCCCATCGGCGCAGCGCCTCTAGAATGGCGCGCGCCTCTCCTCTTCACTCGGAAGCTCTCCTCCGAGTGGGGCTCCCAACTTTCAACCCCGCCCGATGACGATGGTCTCGGGCGGGTCTTTTTTTGGCGGGGGAGCGGGAAGTCAGGCCGCGGCGGCGGTGACGCGATTGCGGCCGCCGCTCTTCGACTCATAGAGCGCCTTGTCGGCGCGCCGCAGCAGCGCCTCGGCGTTGGCGTCCTTGCCGCGCTCGGCGATGCCGATCGAGGTGGTGACGGGAATGGCGCCGCCGTTGCGATCGATGCAGAAGGGCTCGGACTGTATGGCGGCGCGCACGCGCTCCGCCACTTTGGCGGCGACGACCAGCGGCGTGTCCGGCATCACGATGACGAATTCCTCGCCGCCGAGCCGGCAGATGAGATCGGCGCTGCGCACCACGCGACGCATGCGCTGCGCGAAATGCTTCAGCACCTCGTCGCCGGCGTCATGGCCATGGGTGTCGTTGACCGCTTTGAAATGGTCGATGTCGAGCATCATCAGCGTCAGCGCGCGGCCTTTGTGCGCGGACTGATCGAGCAGAGCGGCGAGATGCGTCTCGAGATAGCGCCTGTTGTTGAGGCCGGTCAGCGAATCGACGGCGGCGAGCTCAATGGCGGCCTGCAGATCGGAACGCAGGCTATCGGCGTAGCGCTTGCGGCGCAGCTGGCTGCGCACGCGGGCGACCAGCTCGTTGCGATCGACCGGCCGCACGATGTAGTCGTTCACGCCGAGATCGAGGCCGCGCAATATGCGGCTGCGATCGTCCATATCGGCCATGACGAGAATGGGCAGCGCGCGCGTGCGCTCGAGCGAGCGAATCTGGCTACAGAAGCGCAGCGCGTCGAATCCCTTGAGGTCGAGGCTGACGGCGATGAGGTCGAAATTCCCTTCCGCGGCGCGGAACAGCGCGTCCTGCGGATCGGAGACAATCGTCACCTCATGCTGATCGCGCAGCGCCATGGTGATTCGCTCGGCCGAGCCGCCGCGATCCTCGAGCACGAGAATGCGGCCGTTCTTGCCGGCGTCGGCCATTGCGCGCGCGCCCTTGTCGCCGAGGCCGAGGCTGGCGGAAGTGTCTGCGCGGGCGCGCAATTCGTCGAGCATCACCTTGAGGCGGGCGAGCGACCGAACGCGCGCGATGAGGGCGATCTCGTCGACGGGCTTGGTGAGGAAATCGTCGGCGCCGGCCTCGAGGCCGCGCAGCCGGTCGGCCGGCTGATCGAGCGCCGTGACCATCACGACCGGAATATGCGCGGTGATGGGGTCGGCCTTCAGGCGCCTGCACACCTCGAAGCCATCCATGCCCGGCATCATCACATCCAGCAGCACGATGTCGCAACGTTCCTCGCGGCAGAGCGCGATCGCCTCTGGCCCGTTGGTCGTCGAGAGGACGTCGAAATATTCGGCCGTCAGACGCGCCTCGAGCAATTTGATATTGGGCAGAAGATCGTCGACGATCAGAATGCGTGCGGTCATGACGCTCGGCCTCTCACCTGTCCGCCAAAAATGCGTTCACGGTTTCCAGAAAGCGGGCCACGGAGATCGGCTTCGAGAGATAGGCCTCGCAGCCGCCCTGGCGAATTTTCTCCTCGTCCCCCTTCATCGCGAAGGCGGTGATCGCGATGATGGGGATGGAGCGCAGCTGCTCGTCGTCCTTGAGCCAGCGCGTGACCTCGAGACCCGAGATCTCCGGCAGCTGAATGTCCATCAATATGAGGTCGGGCGAGTGGCTGCGCGCCAGCGCGATCGCCTCGACGCCGCTCTTGGTCTGCAGCGTCGAATGCCCATTGGCCTCGAGGAGATCGTTGAAGAGCTTCATGTTGAGCTCGTTATCCTCTACGATGAGGACGGTTTTGGGCATTGGCTCCGCTCTCGCGATTCTGCTCTCGTTTCGGCGCGGCTCGCGCCCATTGGCGTCTCGTTCCCGAAGGCGGCGGCGGAAGGTTCCGTCTCGTCTCGAAATCGAAAGCCGGTGCATTCGAAGACGATCTCGCCTTCGGGTTAGCAGATGAAGATTGATGAAATGAAAATCGAAAAGACTAGACACCGTCTCGGTGGCGAAAAGCGGGCGGCTGCGCCATCGAAATCGGATGCGCGATCTATAGCCTTGCGATCATTGGTCTTTCTGGCTGCGGATGATGATCGCATGGGTCGTTTTCTGGCGCTCACCGGCGTCGATCCTGGCGATATTCGCGCGCTGATGGGCGAGGAAGGCTTTCAGATCGCTCTGCTCGCGCATATTTGCGGCGACGAGCCGCTGCTCATCGATTTCGCCAGCGGAGAAAATATTTCGCCCGAGAGCGTCGTCGCGGCGCTGGCGGCGCTATCCGGTCCCATAATGGATTGAGGCGCGAAAGCGGCGCAACAAAGTCGAAGCGCCGAATCGCCGCCGTTTTTCGTCATGATTGCCCATCATCCAGGCTATCCGCCCCCGCTTTCGCGATGATTCCGTCCTGGAAGGATTGCACGCCAGAGACGCCGATCGCTCCCACAATATCGCCGCGATAGACGAGCGGCAGTCCGCCTTCCACGGCCGTGATCCCGGGCAGGCTGAGCATGGCGACGCGTCCGCCGGCGACGATGTCCTCGAGCGCCTTGCTCGGACGCTTGAACAAAGCCGCTGTGCGCGCTTTCTGCGTCGCGATCTCGGCGGAGGCCGTCTGCGTGCCGTCCAGACGCTGCAAGAGCACGAGATGCCCGCCCTCGTCGACGATGGCGACGACGACGCTCCAGTCATTCCTCACCGCTTCGGCCTCCGCCGCGGCGGCGACGCGCCGAGCGTCGGCGAGAGTGAGCGCAAATCTGGTTTTCATCGTTACGGGTCCTCACCTTCGCGGCCGCGGCGAGCGGCGGGCTTGCGCGCCGGCGCCCGCTCGAATAGGGAGGTTACGAGCACGAAACGGCCGGCGCGCGCAAGCCGGCTGCAGCGCCGAGCCACAGTTTCGGCATTGTCAGTGAGACCGCATGTCCCTCCTCATGCCGCTACCCGAGCAGGCGATAATGGCGCGCCGCGAGGAGCTTCTCGCGCGCCTGCGCGCCATTCTGCCCGCCGCCAATGTCATTGCGGACGAGACCGCGCGCCGCGCCTATGAATGCGACGCGCTGGTCATGTATCGCGCTTTGCCGCTGGTCGTGGCGCTGCCGGAGACGGTGGCGCAGGTGAGCGCGATCATGGCGCTGGCGCAGGAGATGAATGTGAAAGTGGTGCCGCGCGGCGCCGGCACCTCGCTCTCCGGCGGCGCGCTGCCGCTCGAGGACGGCATTCTGCTCGGAATGGCCAAGTTCAACCGCATATTGGAGGTGGATTTCGAGAATCGCTGCGCGCGCGTGCAGCCCGGCGTGCAAAATCTCGCCATCTCGAAAGCGGTCGAATTTGCGGGCTTCTATTATGCGCCCGATCCCTCCTCACAGATCGCCTGCACCATAGGCGGCAATGTCGGCGAGAACGCCGGCGGCGTGCATTGCCTCAAATATGGCCTCACCACCAACAACATACTCGGCCTCGAGATGGTGCTGATGGGCGGCGAGGTGCTGCGCCTCGGCGGCAAGCATCTGGACAGCGAGCTCTATGATCTCATGGGGCTGATGACGGGCTCCGAAGGTCTGCTCGGCGTGGTGACGGAAGTGACGGTGCGGCTGCTGCAAAAGCCCGTATCCGCCCGCGGCCTGCTGCTCGCTTTTCCGACTGTGGAGGCCGGCGCGCGCTGCGTCGGCGCCATTATCGCGCATGGCATTATTCCGGGCGGGCTCGAGATGATGGACGCCGCCACCATTGGCGCTGTCGAAAATTTCCAGCCCTGCGGCTATCCGCTGGACGCCGGCGCGATCGTCATCGTCGAATTGGACGGCACGCCGGCCGAGGTCGACCATCTCGTCGCCGTGGTGGAGGAGATCGCCCGCGCCGAGGGCGCGACAGAGACGCGCGCCTCGCAGAGCGAGGCCGAGCGGCTGCGCTTCTGGGCGGGGCGCAAGAACGCCTTTCCGGCGGTGAGCTGCATCGGCCCGGATTATCTCTGCATGGACGGCACGATCCCGCGCGGCCGCCTGCCGGAGGTGCTGACGCGCATGGACGCGCTGGCGAAATTTCATGGGCTGCGCGTCGCCAATGTGTTCCACGCCGGCGACGGCAATCTGCATCCGCTCATTCTCTATGACGCCTCCAAGGAGGGCGATATCGAACGGGCCGAAAAGCTGGGCGCCGATATTTTGCGTCTTTGCGTCGAGGTCGGCGGCGTGCTGACCGGCGAGCATGGCGTCGGCGTCGAAAAGCGCGATCTGATGGGCGAGATGTTCGACGAGACCGATCTGGAGCAACAGCAGCGCGTGAAATGCGCCTTCGATCCGCAGCATAGGCTGAACCCGGGAAAAGTGTTTCCGACACTGCATCGCTGCGCCGAACTCGGCATGATGCATGTGCAGGGCGGCAAGCTGCCGTTCCCAGAGCTGCCGAGGTTTTGATGACGCCGGCCGTTTTCCAACGATCTATGTGCGCGCTTCCTTCTCCCGC
>NZ_LUUM01000298.1:0-62453 GCF_001644125.1 Methylosinus sp. R-45379 | reverse complement strand
TGGTGGTGGTGGTGGTGATGATGATGCTTGTGGGCGCGCGGATGGGCCGAGGCGGCGAGCGGAGTCATGGCCACGGCGAAACCCAGAGCCAGCGCGGCGATCAACTTCTTCGTCATAATCGATCTCCTCTATGAGGGGGCGTCCACGGCGCGGGACGGCCCCATGACAATGCCGCGGCCAAGATGAATAAATGCCGAACGAACCGCCGCGGCGCCCAACATAGCGGCGCCGAGCCCGAAACCAAAGCTTGTCGCAGCGCCGGCCGCAGTCCCAAAATACGCAGGCCGATCCCCTATCGCGCGCAATTGGGAGCTTCTATGACGAGCACAGCCCCATACCGCGCCCCAAGGACTTATCGATGCCGATCTGGAAGCCCGACCTCGATCGCCAGAAGAACGCCATTCTCACCCGCTTCGCGCAATCCATCGAGGCGACCAAGCCCTTCGCCGAGAGCTTCGATTATGACGGGCTCTATCGCTGGAGCCTGACCCATTCGCCCGAGTTCTGGTCGGCGATCTGGGACTTCTGCGGCGTCACCGGCGAGAAGGGCGAGCGCGTCCTCATCGACGCCGATAAAATGCCCGGCGCGCGCTGGTTCCCGGACGCCCGGCTGAATTTCGCGGAAAATCTGCTGCGCCCGCGCCCGGCGGAGACCGAGGCCATAGTTTTCTGGGGCGAGGACAAGGTCGAGCGGCGGCTCACCTTCGGCGAGATCGAGCGCCAAGCCGGCGCGCTCGCGGCCTTCTTCCGCGCGCAGGGCGTCGAGCCCGGCGACCGCATCGCCGCCTATATCCACAATGGGCCGGAGGCGATCATCGGCATGCTGGCGGCCGCCTCGCTCGGCGCGGTGTGGTCCTCCTGCGCGCCGGAGTTCGGCGTGCAGAGCGTGCTCGATCGCTTCGGCCAGATCGCGCCGCGCATTCTCATCGCGGTGGACGGCTATTTCTACAAGGGCAAGACGCTCGACCGCGCCGATAATATTCGCGAGATCGCGAGCAAGCTGCCGACCGTGCAGAAAATCCTCGTCGTCCCCTACACGAGCGCGTCGCCCGCGCTCGACGGCCTCGCCGATGCGCAGCTCTGGCCGCAGGCTGTCGCGGCGCATCAGGGCGCAGCGCTGCGCTATGAGCGCCTGCCCTTCGACCATCCGCTCTACATCATGTTCTCCTCCGGCACGACGGGCGCGCCCAAATGCATCGTGCATGGCGCCGGCGGCACGCTGCTTCAGCATTTGAAGGAGCATCGCCTGCTGAGCGACATCAAGCCCGGCGACCGCTTCTTCTATGCGACCTCCACCGGCTGGATGATGTGGAACTGGCTGGCGAGCGGCCTCGCCAGCGAGGCGACGCTGCTGCTCTATGACGGATTCTTCAACTCCGGCAAGGATGGCGCGATTCTGCTCGACTTCGCCGCCAAAGAGAAGGCGACCTTCTTCGGCACCTCGGCCGGCTATCTGAAGCAGATAGAGAAGACCGGGCTGAAGCCGCGCGAGAGCCACGACCTCTCCGCCGTGCGCAGCATCGCCTCCACGGGCTCGCCGCTGCTGCCGGACAGCTTCGATTATGTCTATCGCGACGTCAAAGCGGATGTGCAGCTCGCCTCGATCAGCGGCGGCACCGATATCGTCTCCTGCTTCGTTCTCGGCAATCCGTGGAGCCCGGTCTATCGCGGCGAGATTCAATGCGCCGGCCTCGGCATGTCGGTGCAAGTGTGGGACGACGAGGGCAAGCGCGTCACCGGACATGAGGGCGAGCTCGTCTGCACGCAGCCCTTCCCCTCGATGCCGATCTATTTCTGGAACGACGCCGACGGCGAGAAATATCGCAAGGCTTATTTCTCGGAACATCCGGGCATTTGGCGCCATGGCGATTTCGCCACGGAGACCGAGCACAACGGATTCCTCATCCATGGCCGCTCGGACGCGACGCTCAATCCGCAGGGCGTGCGCATCGGCACGGCGGATATCTACAATATCGTCGAGCGCCTGCCGGAGATTCTCGAATCTCTCGCCATCGATCAAGAGTGGGAAGGCACGACGCGCATCGTGCTGTTCGTGAAGACGCGCGAAGGGACGAGCCTCGACGACGGGCTCGCCGCGCGCATCAAACGCGAATTGTTCGAGAAGGCCTCGCCGCGCCATGTGCCTTCGGTCATCGTCGAGGCGCCCGATCTGCCGCATACGCGCTCTGGCAAGCTCGTCGAGCTCGCGGTCAAGGAGATCGTGCATGGGCGGCCGGTGAAGAATATCGGCGCGCTCTCCAATCCAGAAGCGCTCGACTTTTTCGCAAATCTTCCGCAGCTCGCTGACAAAGGCCCCTAGAGTGTTTTCGAGCGAAGTGGGAACCGGCTCGCGTGAAGAAAACACGACAGAACAAGGGCGAGAGTCTTTCCGGTTCAATCTGAACCGGAAAGACTCTCGCGGAGCGAGCGCGCCGCTTCAGCGCCCGCTCTTTGCGGCCTCGACGCAGGAAAAGGATCGCTATGCAGGCGCTGGGACGCATCGTCATTCTGGTGAACGACTATGACGAGGCCGCGAATTTCTATCGGGACAAGCTCGGACTGGAGACGCTCTTCGACGCTGGCGAAGGCGCCCGGCGCTTCCTGCATCTCGGTTTCGGTCAGGGCGGCGTCTGGCTGCTTCTCGCCGATAGCGCCGAGGCGCGCGCGCGAGTCGGAAACCAGACCGGCGGTCAGCCCGTCGGGGTGGTCTACACCGACGACATTCATGGCGATTTCGCACGCCTTACCGACAAGGGCGTGAAGGTCGCGGAAACTGTCCAGAGCGACGAAGGATCGTTCCATTTTCGTTTCCACGACCTCTACGGCAATCAATGGGTGCTCGTGCAATTGGACGCCTCGGCGCGTTGATCGCCGGCGCGCGAGCGTCGGATCGTCACGAAAGCGCGCTATCTACTCGCCTCATTGTCTGACCATGTTCGATAGGGAGCCGCGAAGATGAAGATCGACGAGGTGCGCAAGACGGCTTTTGCGATGCCGCTCACCAATCCCGCCTATCCGCGCGGACCCTATCGTTTCTACAATCGCGAATTCATCGTCATCACCTATCGCACCGATCTCGAGGCGCTGCGGGCCGTGGTTCCGGAGCCGCTCGAGGTGGACGAGCCCATCGTCAAATATGAGTTCATCCGCATGCCGGACTCGACCGGCTTCGGCGACTATACCGAGAGCGGACAAGTGATCCCGGTGCGCTTCAACGGGCAGAAGGGCGCTTATGTCCACGCCATGTATCTCGACGATGACGCGCCCATCGCCGGCGGCCGCGAGCTGTGGGGCTTTCCCAAAAAGCTCGCCTCGCCCAAGATCGAGCATGACGGCGACGTCATTCTCTGCACGCTGAAATATGGGCCGGCGCTCTGCGTCGAGGCTTCGGTCGGCTATAAGCATCGCATATTGGAGACAGCGCCGATCGCCGAGGCGATCCAGCAGCCGAATTTTCTTTTGAAGATCATCCCCCATGTCGACGGCTCGCCGCGCGTGCTGGAGCTGGTGCGCTACCATATGACGGATGTCGAGGTGAAAGGGGCCTGGGCCTCGCCGGCGGCGCTCGCTCTGCATCCGCATGTCGCCTGCGACGTCGCCCGCCTGCCCGTGCGCGAGATCGTCTCCGCGACGCATTTCACCGCCGATCTCACGCTCGCGCTGGGCGAGGTCGTGTTCGATTATCTCGATCAGAAATAGCCGCGCTCACGCATCTTCGCGCTCGGTCGCGCGCGCCAGCAGAATTTTATAAGCGATATCGAAATAGCCGGGGAGCGGGCAGCGCGCGATGCTCTCGCCGCGCAAAAGAATGGCGGGAATCCAGGCGGCGCCGAGCCCGGCCTCGACTTGCGCGAGCAGCGCTTCCGCCGAAGCGCTCTCGCAGATCGGCGGATCGCGCATTCGAATTCCATGCGCGGCGAGCATGGCGGCGATGCGCGCGCCATAATGCGTGCCCGGCGCATAGACCATGAGGCGTCCAATAAGAGAGTCGCCCTCCAGCGCCACGACCTTCTCGCCGCCGCGGCGCTGCGCGAGGATCAGCCGATCCTCGCCGATAACCTCGAGCGCGAGCCCGGCGAGATGATCGGCGTCGCCGAAATCGGGAACCATGGCGAGATCGCCATGGCCGCGCTTGACCGCCTCCACGCAGCCGGAGACGGAGGCGACGACGACGGAGTAATTGCGCAATTCATTTTTTATCAACCACGGCGACAGAAAGGTCGCCGCCAGAGTGTTGGTCGCATAGATGCGCAGCGCCTTCTCCAAATGGCTGGACACGGAGAGCACGGCGCGGCGCGCATCATAGATCTCGTCGCGCAGCCGATGCGCGCGCGCGAGGAATTCCTCTCCCGCCGGCGTCAGCGTCACCGGGCGGCGCTCGCGATCGAACAGCGGCGCGCCGAGCCATTCCTCCAGCCGCTGCATGCGGCGGCTATAGGCGGATTGCGTCGTGCCGCGCGCTTGCGCCGCGCGCGTGAAATTGCGCGTCTGGCAGAGCGCCAGAAAATCGTCGATCCACTGCAGCTCCATGATGCGAGAAATGCATCATGGAATCGAAATTGACAATTGGACCGCCCCGCAGCTCCGCGCCATATGCCTCAGCGTGACGAATGAACGGGGCGAATATTAACGGGGCGAATATTATGGAAGCTCTGCTGACGATTTTGGAGAAGGACGATGGCGCGGGCTTCGCGCTGCTGCCGCGCAGCGTGCGGCTGCTGGCCACGCCGCAGGAGGCGCGCGCGTTCTGTGAATTCGAGGTGGTGAGCGGAAACGCGGCCTATCGTGAGGGCGAGCGCTTCTATCTGACGCAGGCGAAAGCGCGGCGCGCCTATCCCTCGGCTCAGCTTCTGGAACAAGGCTGCGGCGCCGCCCCCGCGACAATCGAGCGCTCGCGATAGCGCCCGGCGCAACTGGACATATGCCGCTCATATTACAATTATCATTGTCGATGAGACAAATTCACCGCCTCGGCCGCGCTACATGACGAGCTTTCGCTTCTCGCTGCAAGCCCAATTGGCGCTGTTCATCGGCGCTTTTCTGGCGATCGTTCTGGGATTGGCGCTTCTGTCCACGCTGAGCCTGCGCGCTGTGGACGCCAAGACGGACGCGCTCGCGTCGAAATGGATCGACGGCACGCGCATTCTCGGCGAATTGTCGGATCGCGTGTCCGAGTTCAGGATCGCGGAGACCTATCGCGGGCTGGCGGAAACGGAAGAAGATCGCATCGCCGCGGAGCGACGCGCCGCGGAACATCGTCGCATCATCGACGAGCTTCGGCGCGACTATCTCTCTCTCTTCGGCGCGGGGCCGCGTCCCAGCCTCACGAAATTCGACGAAGCGCTCGCCGCCTATCTCGCCGGCCATGACGCATGGATCGCGCGCGCGCCGGACGCCGCCGCGATCAAAGACGTCACCGCTCTGCACCAGCTCTACAGGGCGGCCGATGAAGCCGTCGACGCCGCGATCGACGAGCTGAAATGGTCGGCGCGCGCCGAGGCGGAGACGGCCGCGCGCGTGACCGAAGGCGCGCTGAAGACCACATTGCTCGCCTCCGCGCTCGCCCTCGCTTTGGCCGCCTGGCTGCTGTTTCGCGTCAAGGAGCGGATCACGCGCCCGCTCGCGGCGATCACAGCCGCATTCACCGAGCTAGCGTCCGGGAAACATTATGTCGAGGTTCCGGAGATCGGCCGCGACGACGAGATCGGCGTCATGGCGAAATCGCTCGACGTGTTCCGCGCCAATGCGCAGGCGCTGGAGCGCGCGCATGAGGCGACGCGCGCGGCGCAAGAGCATGCGCAAATTCTCGCGCGTCAGGATTCGCTCACCGGCCTGCCCAATCGGCGCATGCTGGTCGCCGATCTGCACGCCGCGATCGAGCGCGTCGAGGATGGCGCCACGGCCTGCGCTCTGCTCTTCGTCGATCTCGATCGCTTCAAGCCGATCAATGATCTCGAGGGCCATCGCTTCGGCGACGCCGTGCTCTGCGAGATCGCGCGGCGCCTGCGCCACGCCTCGCGCAAGAGCGATGTCGTCGCGCGTCTGGGCGGCGACGAATTCGCGATTTTGATGGAGATGACTCCAGCGACTCATATGGATCAGGCGATGCGCGTCGCCGGCCGCGCGCTCTCCGCTATCGCGGAGCCGATCGAGATCGGCGAGCGGCGCGTGGAGCTCAGCGCCAGCATCGGCGTCTCGCTGTGTCCGGAGAATGGTCTCGACGTCAGCACGCTGCTACGCGCCGCGGATATCGCCATGTATCACGCCAAGCGCGATGGGCGCGGCCGGTTCCGCTTCTTCGAGCAGAGCATGGACGAGGATCTGCGCCGGCGCGCCGAGCTCGAATCCGCCTTGAAGAAAGCCGTCGCCGCCGGCGACATCCGCCCCTACTATCAGCCGCTCGTCGATCTGCGCGACAATCGCGTCTATGGCTTCGAGGTGCTGTCGCGCTGGACGCACGACAAGCTCGGCTCTATCCCGCCCGACGTCTTCATTCCGCTCGCCGAGCAGATCGGCGTCATCGCCGAGCTCACCTGGTCGGTGGTGCGGCGCGCCTGCCGCGAGGCGCTGCAATGGGGCGCGCAGGTGCGGCTATCCGTCAATGTCTCGCCGATGCAGCTGAAAGATCCGCTGCTCGCCTCACGCCTGCTGTCGACGCTGGAGGAGGAGAGGTTTCCGCCCTCGCGTCTCGATGTCGAGATCACCGAGAGCGCGCTCATCGACGATGTCGACACTGCGCGCGCGACGCTCGCCGCGCTGCAGGCGGAAGGCGTGCGCATCTCGCTCGACGATTTCGGCGCGGGTTATTCGAGCCTCTATCATCTGCGCGCCTTTCATTTCGACAAGGTGAAGATCGATCGCTCCTTCGTGCTGGCCATGCAGCACGATGAAGAGGCCGGCAGAATCGTCGATGCGATATTGAGCCTGCTGAAGCATCTCGGCGTGACGACGGTCGCCGAGGGCGTCGAGACCGTGGAGGTGCTGCGTCGCCTGGCCGAGAATGGCTGCGAGATCGGCCAGGGCTTTTATTTCGGCAAGGCGATGACCATCGGCGACGCCTCGAAACTGCTACGCCGCCGACGCGCCGATCGCCGCGTGGCCTGAGCCACGCGGCCATTTATCTTCCTAAAATCAGGGAATGACGCCGGTCGCCATGCGGCCGAGATCGCCGACCGCGCCCGTGACCGTATCGACCGCGCGCTCCATGAAGCCGGGCTGCTCTCTCGGAGGGGCGGGCGGCGGCGGCGGAGCGGCGGCCGGCGCTTCCGCCACGGGAGCGGTCGCGGCCGGCGCGGCGATGGGAGCGACCGCGGCGGGAGTCGCGCCGGGCTTGGTCTCGGGCTTGAGCTTGGCGGGCTTCGCCTGGGCGGTGGGCTTGGCCGGAGCAGCGGCGGGCTTGGCCGACGGCGCAGCTGCGGATTTGGCGGGCTGCGCCGCCGGCGGCTTGGGCTGCGGCGCCGGCTTGGCGGCGCGGGGCTTGGCGGCAGGCGGCGGCGCGGCGACGACGGGCTCCGGCGCCGGCGGCTCGGCGATCACGGGCTCGGCCATCACGGGCTCGGCGGCGACGGGCTCGGCCGGCGGCGGCGCCCTGGGCGTCGGAATGATGCGGATCGGAGCGGCGGTCGGGGTAGTGAGCGGAACGGCGTTGGCGGCCGGCGGGCTCAGCGCGCCCTCCGGCAGAGCCGATGGCGCGCGGGCCGGGGCGGGCGCGACAGCCGCGGGCGCATCGGCGGCGGGCGTCTCGGTCTCGGGAGCGGCTTCCGCTGCGGCGGGAGCCGATTCCGCGGCAATGGCGCTATCGGCATTGTCCGTGGCGGCGGGATCGGCGGGATCGGCGGGATCGATGGAATCGCGCTGCGTCGCCGAGACGATAGGCTCGTCCTCCGCGTCGCTGGGCAGGAAGACGGTCGCGACGGCGCCGGCGCCGACCACGAGAATGACGATGGCGGCGGCGATCAGCCATCCGCGCCCACGCCGGGGCGCCGCGCCGCGCTCGCTCTGGAAATTGTCCGCCTTCGGCCTGCGCCGCGCGCGCAGCTGCCGATCGACCTCGTTCGGCGCCCGCACGGCCTCGGGCGCGGCGGCGGCGGCCGGCGGCGGCTCGGCCGGATGATCGAGCCGAAGATGAGCCGCCTCCTCCGCCGGTTGCGGGGTGTGACGCAACAGCTCCTTGAACTCCTCGAACTCGGCGATGAGCTTCTCGTCGGCGGGCGCGTTCATCTTCAGTCCTCCGATTGCGTCGGCGCGTCGGTCCGAAGCCCGCGGCGCTCGACGCCATCATTCGCGATTTTCGTCGATCGCGGCCTTCACGAATATTCGCGAAACACCCCTCTCGGCGTGAAATTTCCATTGCGGCCTTCGCCGCGCTCCACCAGGAATAGAGAGAAATGTGGCCGATCTTTGCCACGACCCGCCGATTGCTGCGGCGCCCGCGGGCGGCACGGAGCGGTTTTCTGCGAAAAACCCGGCGAGCCCCGGCCCGCTCAGACGAGCTGCTCCTTCAATTGCGCCGTTCCCGTGACGCCGATCGCGTCATAATGCTCATCGAGAAAAGCCTTGCCCGCCTCGTGGCCGATATCGAACAGCGAGCGCAGGAAATCATAATCGGCGTCGAGCTTGGTGTCCGCGCCGAAGCGCTTCATCGCCGCCCCGCCCTCCACCAGATGCAGCAGCACCTTCTTATAATGCGTGCCCTTCAGCCGTCCGGCGTCGATGAGACGGGCCACGAAGTCGATGGCGCGAAACTCGTGCAGGAGCGAGGCGTTGAAGGTGATCTCATTCAGCCGGTCCATGATCTCCTGCGAGGTGCGCGGAATCTCGTCGCGCTCGACCGGATTGATCTGCACCAGAATAATGTCGCAGCAATCGGTCTCCGTGTAGAGCGGAAAGAGCGCCGGATTGCCCATATAGCCGCCGTCCCAATAGGCCTCGCCCTCCACCTCCACCGCCTGGAACAGAGTGGGCAGGCAGGCGGAGGCCATCAGCATGTCTATGGTGAGCTCCGGCCGACGGAAGATGCGCACCTTGCCGGTGCGCACATTGGTGGCCGAGATGAACAGCTTCAGATTGTCGGTGGCGCGCAGCGCCGTAAAATCGACGAGCCCGTCGATGAGATCGCGCAGCGGATTTATGTCGAGCGGATTGAACTCATAGGGCGAGAAATAATTGGCGGCGTTCTGGGCGATCGTCTTGCGCAGCTTCAACGGATCCCAGAAGCCGAACACCATGTCGCAGAGCTCGCGCTGCGCCTTGCTGAGATCGCCGCCGAGGCTGACCGTCCGCCAGAACTCCTGGAGCTGCGCGCGGGCGCGCGCCGGGCCGCCCTCGCGCAATCCATCGGCATAGACGACGGCGTTCATCGCGCCGGCGCTGGCGCCGCTGATGCCGATGACGTCCAGCCGCCCATCCTCGAGAAAAGCGTCGAGCACGCCCCAGGTGAAGGCGCCATGCGCGCCCCCGCCCTGCAAGGCCAGAGTGACCTTCTTCTTTTCGTCGGTCATCCCGCGGTCCAGCCGCCGTCGATGGAAATGTTGGAGCCGGTGATCTGCGCCGCGGCGTCCGAGCACAGGAACAGGACCAGCGCCGCGATCTGATCGACGGTCACGAATTCCTTGGTCGGCTGCGCCTGCAGCAGCACATCATTGATGACCTGCTCGCGGGTGAGGTTGCGGGCCTTCATCGTGTCGGGAATCTGCTTCTCGACCAGCGGCGTCCACACATAGCCGGGCGAGATGCAATTCGCCGTGACGCCGAAAGTGGCGAGCTCCAGCGCCACGACCTTGTTGAGCCCGGCTATGCCGTGCTTCGCCGCGACATAGGCGGCCTTGAAAGGCGAGGCGACCAACGAATGCGCCGAGGCGGTGTTGATGATGCGGCCCCAGCGACGCTTCTTCATGCCCGGCGTCGCCGCGCGAATGGCGTGGAAGGCCGAGGAGAGATCGATGGCGATGATCTGATTCCATTTCTCGATCGGGAAATCCTCGATCGGCGAGACGAACTGGACGCCGGCGTTATTGACCAGAATGTCGACCGAGCCGAGCTTCGCCTCGGCGTTTTGGATCATGGCGGCGATTTCTTCGGGCTTTGTCATGTCGGCGCCGTCGTAAATGGCGGTGACGCCGAACTCTTTCTCAATGGCCGCGCGCTCCTTCTCGATCTCGGCGGAGTCGCCGAAGCCGTTGAGGACGACATTGGCCCCCTCCTTGGCGAGGGCGCGGACGACGGCGAGGCCGATGCCGCTGGTGGAGCCGGTGACGACGGCGTTGCGTTTGGCGAGAGACATTCGCGCTCCTTGGTGAAAACGCGCCGACCAATGGCGCCGGAAATCATGCGTCGGGACGCAATTTAGAGCGCGTTCCGATCGAACGGTACCGTTCGATCGATCAGAATTCGCTCCAAAAGAGAGACGCTAGAGCATTATCCGATCGGATCGGATAATGCTCTAGCGTCTCGACGTCGAGGGAACATGACGCCGCCGGCTCACTGGCTCGCCCAAAGGATGCGGGCGATCCAGCTCACCTCCTCCTTGGGCAGGACGCGGTCCGGATAGGCGGGGTTGAAGGATTTCAACTCCACCGTGCGTGATGTCTGGCGCTTCAGCTCTTTGGCGAGCACCTCTCCTGAGGTGGTCTTCACGACCACGCGGTCGCCGCGGCGCACCGGGGCCGCCGGCGAGACGATGACGATGTCGCCGTCGCGATAGAGAGGGGCCATAGAGTCGCCGGAAATCTCGAGCGCGTAGGAATGCTCGTCGGCGTCGGCGAAGACGTCGATCTCGTCCCAGCCCGTGCCGGTGGCGAAGCCGGCGTCGTCGAAATAGCCGCCGACCCCGGCCTGGGCGAGGCCGATGAGCGGGCGGGCGCTGCGCGTCGGCCGCTGCCCCTTGGCCATGACCAGAGACATGAACTCGTCCAGGCTCGCCCCGGTCGCCTGCAGAACCTTGGCGATCGATTCGGTCGAGGGCCAGCGCAGCCGCCCATCGGCGGTCTGCCGCTTGGAGCGGTTGAAAGTGGTCGGGTCCAGCCCGGCCTTGCGGGCGAGGCCGGAGGCGGTGAGGCCATAGCGCTCACCGAGCGCGTCCAGCGCCGCCCAGATTTGCGCATGCGTCAGGATCTCAGCCATTGGCGGACCTCATTCCTAAAGCTAGGAATAGAACAGTCGCCTCCGCTCCGCAATTCGAGATTTGCCCTCCGGCAAAAGCGCCAACGTGGCGCCGCGCGGTCTTTTTTCCGCCAGAAATCCTCGCATTTTCAGCAAATTCCGAGGATAGCCCCGCAAGGCTCCATTGACCATGTCGCCAGGCCCGCCTATCTTGGAGCGATCGTGACCCAGCAGAGCGACAAATCTCGGCAGTATGGACAGACGGCGGCGACGCTGCTCGTCGCCTATCTGCTCGTGCTGCAGGGACTGGCCGCGGGCCTCGTCGTCGGCGCCCGCGCCGGACAGAACGCCCTCGGCAGCGCGATCTGCGTCACCGCCAAGGCGGTGGACGAGCGCTCGCAGGGTCCGCGCGCTCCCGCGCATGGCATGGACGCCTGCTGCATCCAGCATTGCACGGGGCTCGACGGCGGCGTCATCGGCAGCTTCGCCGAGCTCGAGCCGCCGCACTCGCCCGAGGCGGGAATTCTCCTGCCTCTGCGCGAATCCGGCGGTCATAAACGTCTCGCCCAACTTCCTGTCGGAGCGCGCGCTCCGCCCGTCCTCGCCGTCTGAACGCAGCCCGGAGGCTGCGCCGCTGGCGCGCCTTTCCGCTCCCGCCCCCAGCGGAGTGAAGGCGCATCCATCAGAAGACAAAAGCGAATTCGTGATCGATTCCGCATGCGCCACGATGCGCGGGGATCGACTCGAAAATCGCTCGAGAGGCCGAGTCGAGACAATGGATTATGAAGTTGCCCCCCGCGAAGGACGGCGCGCCGCGCGAACTGCGGCCGCGCCCGCTCAGGACCAGTCCAATACGCCGACGCGCCGGCGGATCGAGGTGCTGGAGACTTACTTCGGCGCCGACGGCCGCCCTGTGAAGCGCAAGAGCATAGGCGCGGCGCGTGTCGCCCGCCGCTATGACGAGCGCGGTAATAAGGTCGAGGAAGCCTATTTCAACGCTGACGGCAAGCCGACCCTGCGCAAGGGCCTCGGCGTCGCCAAAATCGCCTGGCGCTATGACGAGAGGGGCCGCCAGATCGACGCCTCCTTCTTCGACGCCGCCGGCGAGCCGGTCCAAAAGGGCGCGGCTGCGCGCGATCGGGCGCTCGCCGACGCCTGCTGAGAGCAGATCGAAATATCGATATCGGCAGGGGCGGCCGAAGCGCCGCCCTCGGCCTCGAAGCGCGATCCGATCGAACCGGACCGCGCTTTCGCATTTTCAGGGCGCTTTTCGAGCGGACAAGACCACCGCGTCGATCTCTGCGGCCGGCCGGTTGCGCGCTGGCGCTCGCCCGCCCCCGCCGATGCGGCGCTTCCGCAGGCGGAGGCGTAGCCGAAAGACGCGACCGACCTCCAGCCTAGTCTTTTTTCAGCGCCTTGACGCGGGCGCGCAAGGCGCGGGGCGCGATGATGGGCGCGCAATCGAGAATCGCCAGAAGATCGGGCTTACGGATTTTTCCGGCGAAATCTTCCGCATAAAAGGCCTCGCCCTGCGGCAGATTCGACGCGAAGCGCGCGCCGACGCCGATCGAGGCGGCGAAATCGTCCCATTTGAATGGAACATCGACGTAGCCGCTGTCGAGATAGCCGAAAGGGACGTCATAGGCGCAGCGCAGGATAGCTGCGTGCAGAGCGCCGCAGAGCGCGAAACGCGCGCTCACGATCTGGTCGATCGTCGCTCGAATGGCGTCCAGGCTCGCGGCGATATTCGGCCGCACGACGAGATCGACGCCGGTTTCCTCGATCAGCTGCCGATCGGTTTTCGGCTCGAGAAAATGCGGCACGCAGATCGCCTTGTCGGCCAGGCCCGGATCGATGCGCGGCGCATAGAGCAAGGGCAGCAGCAATGCGGGATCGCCGAGCGGCGTCTCCGCCGGCAGGCCCAGCGCATCGCGCGTGAGCGGTCCGCGCGCGCCCAGAAAGACGCAATGCCGCCGGAACTCCTCGTTCAGCGGATGCGGGTCGCGCTTGCCGCAGCACCAAAAGGCGATCTTCGGCGCGCGATAGGCGCGGGAATGGGTGAGATCGATCTCGATCTGATGATCGGAAATGACGCTGCCGATCAAGCGAACGACGTCGAAATCGCTTTTATAGCGTCCGGCGCGTCGGTCGCGCATGCTGCGCTTGGTCAGCTCTCGATACAGCAGCTCGGAAAGCGCATCGCCGAAATTCAGCTCGCGCATCCCCTTCCGCCAATAGCCGACCATTTGGTCGCTGTAGAGGCGCGCCATCTGCATCCGTCCTCGTATCGGAGCGCCGCGTCAGCCGTTCACGATCGCGATGGCGAAGCCGTCCCAGCCCTTGGAGCCGACCGTCTGAATGGCGGTCGCGGTGACGCGGGGCTCGGCGGCGATCGCCTCGAACAGCGCTCTCGCGCCGGCGGCGTTGGCGTCCGTCCCCGCGAGCACCGAGCCGTCCCGCACCACATTGTCGACAATGATGAGGCTCCCCGGCCTCGCGAGCCTCAGCGCCCAGGCGAAATAATTGGCGTTATTGGGCTTATCGGCGTCGATGAAGGCGAGGTCGAAGGGACCGGCCGCCTCCGCCGCGAGCTTAGGCAGAGTGTCCAGCGCCGCGCCGACGCGAATCTCGACACGGCTCGCGAGACCGGCCTTCGCGAGATTGGCGGCAGCGACATCGGCGTGCTTCTGCTCGAGCTCCAAAGTCACCAGCCGGCCGCCCTCGGGCAGAGCGCGCGCCAGCCATATGGTGCTATAGCCGCCGAGCGCGCCCACCTCGAGAATCCGCTTCGCCCCGATGGAGCGCGCCAGCAGATGCAGCAGCTTGCCCTGCGGCGGCGAGACGTCGATCGCCGGCAGGCCGGCGGCGGCATTGGCGGAGAGGGCCGAATCGAGATCGGCGTCGGCGCCGATCAGCCGATCGGCGATATAGGCGTCGACTTCACCCCAGGCCTGCGATGACATTCGCCCCTCCTCCGCGCGACCAAAGGACGAGGCTCGGCGATCAGACGCCGAGCTTCTTCTGCAGATTGGTCGAGGACGTCGTGTATTGGAACAGCAGCTTCTTGTCCGGGAAGATGTAGCGATGCGCCTTCTGCGCGGCCAGCGCCGCCTCGTGAAAGCCGCACAGAATGAGCTTCAGCTTGCCCGGATAGGTGTTGATGTCGCCGATGGCGAAAATGCCGGGGTGATTGGTCTCGAATTTCTCCGTGTCCACGGGAACGAGATTCTCGTGCAGGTTGAGCCCCCAATCCGCCACCGGGCCGAGCTTCATCGTCAGGCCGAAGAAGGGCATCAGGCGATGCGCCGACACCACCGTGTCGACATTGTCATTGCCGCGGATCGTCACCGAGGAGAGCTCGCCGTCCACGCCCTCGACCGCCGTGACCTGGCCGAGACGGAAGTCCACCCGCTTGGCGGCGATGTGCTCCTGCAGCGCATTGACCGAATGCGGCGCGGCGCGGAACTGATCGCGGCGATGGACGAGCGTCAGGCTCTTGGCGATGGGCTGCAGATTGAGCGTCCAATCCAATGCCGAATCGCCGCCGCCGACGATGACGACGTCACGGTCGCGGAAATCCTCCATGCGGCGCACCGCATAGAAGACCGACTTGTTCTCATAAGCGTCGATGCCGGCGATTGGCGGCTTTTTCGGCTGAAAGGAGCCTCCGCCCGCGGCGACGAGCACGACCTTGGCCTTGAATTTCGTTCCGGCGTCGGTCGTCACCTCGAAGGAGGGCTGCTCGGGCGTGCCCGTGGGTGTCAGCGTCTCGACCATCTCATTGAAATGGAAGGTCGGATTGAAGGGCTTGATCTGCTCCAGCAGATTATCGGTGAGGCCCTGGCCGGTGACGAGCGAATGGCCGGGAATGTCGTAGATCGGCTTCTCCGGATAGAGCTCGGAGCACTGGCCGCCTGCGCGCGGCAGAATATCGATGACATGAGCCCGAATATCGAGAAGGCCCAATTCGAAAACCGCGAACAGACCGGCCGGGCCGGCCCCGACGATCAGCGCGTCGGTCTCGATTGTCTCAGTCATTGTCCATCCTTCGCCGCGTTCGAAACGAAATTTCGCGAGGGCGGGGCGACTCTCGTCGGACCAAAATGCGCCGAGCGCGCTTCGATCGACCATGGCCGCCGCCATCGAAACAGGCAGGCCGGCGCGGCCAGCTCCGGTCGAAACCCGATCCCTTCACGGCCATGGTCTATAGCATCCGCGCCGTCATGCAAATGTCTTCGGGAGATCAAAACGAACGCAAAAAAAAACGCCGCGACGGGGCGGCGTTTTCGTCCTTCGAAGATCGGCGGCTTGCGTCCTCGCGGAGCCCTCAGCCCTGCTGCGAGGGCGTCGTCACCACGAGGCCGTCGAGCTCCGGCCGCACGGTGATCTGGCAGCTGAGGCGCGAATTGGGCTTCACGTCGAAGGCGAAGTCCAGCATGTCTTCTTCCATCTGCGACGGCTTGCCGGCCTTCTCGACCCAAGCCTCGTCGACATAGACATGGCAGGTGGCGCAGGCGCAGGCCCCGCCGCATTCGGCCGGAATCTCGGGAATGTCGTTGCGGCGCGCCGTCTCCATGACCGTGGAGCCTGTCTCGCCCTCGACCGTGCGGGCCTGACCATGCGAATCGACGAAAGTGATCTTCGCCTTGGTCGGAGCGCCGCCGCCGGGCTCGGCGCCATAGCGGTTCGCTTGGTCGTAGAGGCTGGTCTTCACCATGGTGCTCTGTCTCTTCCGTTGACGTGTCGGCGCGCCTGCCGCTGGCGCAAAATTCGGCGGGCCGCCGAAGTCCCTCGCCCGAAGCTTCGGCCCGACGCTCGTCCTATCGCGCGATCAGTTATCATCGGTAGGGCGGACGCGCTAGTCTTTCCTCGAGCCTGCGACGGCGTCATGTCGCAGGCTCGCGCTCAGACTTGCGCCGCGGTCCAACGCACGATCTGGCCGACGGTCGCGGTCAGCGCCTCGTCCAGCGCCTGCGTCGCCGCCGCGCCGGTGGAATGGGGCGCCGGCGCGCGGCTCGAGAAGACGCGGCCCTGCCCCACCGGCGCACCGCGCGAATCGAGCATTCTGGCGGCGATCTCGACCACCGCCTCGGAAGTCGTCACATCGATCTCGAAACGGCGAATCTCGGTCGAAAGCACATGATCCGCGATCATTCCGGCGCGCACGACCGAGCCGGCGCGGCGGCCGATGTCGAAGCCGGCGATGAGCCGCGCCTGCACGAGCCGCGGCAGCCGATCCACCCATTGCGCCTCGGCGAGATTGGCGACCTCGTTCGGCCCGGTGCGCACGACGATGCGATCGGAGTCGATGGGCTGCACCGCCTGCGGCTCGGCGACGGCGAGCGTGCCGCGCAAGGGCCGCGCCAGCGCGCGCCCAGCCTCGCCGGGACCGCCGAGATCGAAGCTCTCGCGCTGCGGCGCGCCGCCGCAAGCCGCGAGCGCCAGAGCGGCGAGCAGAATGAGTGAGAGCGACGCTCTCGACGGCGTCATGGACCGATCCTTCCCGCTGATCGCGCGCGACGCCGCGCCGCTTTCCCTGTTACCTTTTTCGACGCGTTTCCAACGCCGAACCGGCGTCCACTTCGGCTGGAACGCTGTCGTGATTCCAAGCTTACTCGAACGTCGCTGGTCATCAAAGCCGCTCGAGAACGGCTGAACGAAGCTTTCCTCATCCTGAGAAGCCGGCGAAGCCGGCGTCTCGAAGGACGAGGAAAGCGTCACGCGCCGCCTTCTGGGGCTCGCCCTCGTGCTTCGAGACAGCTCCTGCGGAGCCTCCTCGGCATGAGGGCGAGGATCGTGGCGTCTCACCCGAGCGCTCGGTCACTTGCCGCGATATTCGGGCAGAGACGGGCTCGCGCCGAAGATCACCTGCTGCGGATTCTTCTCCAGCGAGCGCACGGCGCGCTCCACCGTCTCCAGCGTCTTGCGCGCATCGACGGCGAGCTGCTCATATTGCTTCAGGCCGCCGCCGGAGAAATTCTTGAGATTGGCCGAGGCGCCGGCGATGTCGGCAGCAATGCTGTTCAGCTTCTTGGGATCGATCGCGGCGAGAAGCTTGTCGATACGCGCCGGCAGCGGCTTCATCGAGGCGCTGATCTCCGACATGTCATGGATGAAGGAGTCGATTCCGCCCGAATTATCGGCGAGCGCCTTGGTGAATTTCTCGGTGTTTCGCAGCGTGTCCGAGATGGTCTGCGAATTGGCGTCGAGCAATTTGCCCACTCTCTCGAGAACTTCGGTGGCGGTGGACGAGAGCTTCTGCACATTCTCGAGAATATTCTGAAACTCGGAGCGCTCGCCCTCGATGACGGGATAGGTCTCGCCCTGCTTGGCGCGCAGCTCCTCCGCGCCCGACGTGCCGCCGGTGAGCGACACATAGGAGACGCCGGTGAAGCCGGCCTGCTCGAGACGCGCGCGCGTGTTGGTCTTCACCGGCGTCTTGCGGTCTATGCTGACGAGCACGTCGACGCGGCTCGGATCCTGTTCGGAAATGGCGAGCTGCGTCACCTCGCCCACCTTCAGCCCGTTGAAGCGCACGTCGCCGCCGCGCAGCAGCCCGCTGACCGAGCCGTTGAAATGAACCTCATAGGTCTTGTATTGCGCCGTCTGGCTCGCTCCCGAGAACCAGAAGACGAAGCCGAAGGCCGCGAACACCACGGCGAGGGTGAAAGCGCCGATGAGGGCGAAATTGGCGCGGGTTTCCATGGGGCCTACTCTCGTCCTCGCATATTCGTCTTGCGCGCGTCGAGCGCGCCGGAGAGGCGCGATCCGCGCACGCCGTGGAAATAAGCCTTCAGCCAAGGATGCTCGCAGGCGAGCATCTCCTCCATCGGCCCGGCGGCGATAACCTTTCCCTCGGCGAGCGCGGCGATGCGGTCGCAGATGGAATAGAGGCTGTCGAGATCATGCGTCACCATGAAGACGGTCAATCCGAGCGTATGTTGCAGAGTGGCGATCAGCTCGTCGAATTCCGCCGCGCCTATGGGGTCGAGGCCGGAGGTCGGCTCGTCGAGAAAGACCAGCTCCGGGTCGAGGGCGAGCGCGCGGGCGAGCGCCGCGCGCTTGATCATGCCGCCCGATAATTCGGCCGGAAATTTGTCCGCCGCGCTCGCGGGCAGGCCGACCAGCTCGAGCTTCAGCATCGCCAGCTCGTCCATCAGCCGCGCCGAAATATGCCCGGTCTCGCGCATGGGCATTTGAATGTTCTGCCGCACGGTGAGGCTGGAAAACAGCGCGCCGTTCTGAAACAGCACGCCCCAGCGCCGCTCGACGCGCCGGCGCTCGGCCGAGGTCAGCGCGTCGCGATCGCGCCCGAACAGCTCTATGAGGCCGGAGCGCTTATCGACGAGGCCGAGAATGGTGCGCATCAGCACCGATTTGCCCTGCCCCGAGCCGCCGACGAAGCCCAGCACCTCGCCGCGATAGACATCGAGATCGAGGCCGCGCATCACCAAGCTCTGCCCGAAGGCGACGAAGAGATCGCGCACGCGAATGACCGTCTCGCGCGTCGCGGCGGGCTTTTCGATCGTCTGCGAGGCGAGGTCGGTCATCGGGCTAATATTTGATCGCGGCGAAGAAGATGGCGAAGAAGCCGTCGAGCACGATGACCATGAAGATCGCCTTCACCACAGAAGCCGTGACATGGCGGCCGAGCGATTCGGCCGAGCCTCTGGTCGCCATGCCCTCCATAGCGGCCACCATGCCGATGACCAGCGCCATGAATGGCGCCTTTATGAGGCCGACGATGAAAGTGTTGCGGCCGATCGCCGCCTGCAGCAGCGAGAGATAGGCCGCCGGGCTGATGCCCTCATAGACCCAGCACACCAGAAGGCCGCCGAACAGCGCCGACATATCGGCGATGAAGGTGAGCAGCGGCAGCGACAGAACCAGCGCCAAGACGCGCGGCGTCACCAGCACCTCGACCGGCGAGAGGCCCATGACGCGCAGGGCGTCGACCTCCTCCCGCATCTTCATCGAGCCGAGCTCGGCGGTGATGGCGGAGCCGGAGCGGCCGGCGATCATGATGGAGGTGAGCAGCACGCCGAGCTCGCGCAGCACCAAAATGCCGATGAGATCGACCGCATAGGCGCCGGCGCCGAAGCGTCGCAGCTGGAATATGCCCTGCTGCGCGACAATGGCGCCGACGAGCAGATTGATGAGCGCGATGATCGGCAGGCTGCGAAAGCCGAAGCTCTCCATATGATAGACGAGCGAGGTGAAGCGAAAGCGTCCCGCCGCCATGAGCGAGACGCCCGAGGCGACGACGAACTCGCCGAGAAAGCCCACGCCGCTATAGGCGTCCTGCGCCGCCGAGACGACGGAGCGGCCGAGATCGGCGAGAATATCGACGACGAGCAGGCGACGGCAGCGCGACGGCGCCTCGAAGGGACGAAACTTCGTCTCTTGCAGCAAGATGACATGCTCCGGCCGCGCGCCCTCCAGCGAGACGGAGACCCCGGCATGGGCGAGCTCGTCCATGGCGCGGCCGATGATCCAGGCGCCGGCGGTGTCGAGCCGGACGATTTGCGCGAGATCGACGATAGCGCGAGCGGCGCCGCGGGCGGCGGCGGCCATGCCGGCGGCGTCCTTCTCCAGCGCGGCGGAATCGGCGAGCACCCATTCGCCGCCCAGCGCGAAGCGCGCGGTCTCGCCCTCTCGTCGCGACGAGAGGCGGGCCGTATGGTCGAGGTCCGTGGCCATGCCTATTTTCGGCCCTATGGGCCGGCGGCTCCCTTTCTCCGCGCCCCGCAGCGTCTTAACTTCCGCCGCAGCCAGAGTCGAGCGCGAGCCTGGCCGCGGCGCCCGCAGTCTCTCTGTTTCAACTGGAAAAATCGCTATGGGCGTCCAACTGACCATTTCCGTCGAACGTTTCCCCATCGCCGGGCGATTCGTCATCTCGCGCGGCGCCAAGACCGAGGCCGTCGTGGTGGTGGCTCAGCTCGCCGACCGCGACGCCATTGGCCACGGCGAATGCGTGCCCTACGCCCGCTATGGCGAGAGCGTCGAGAGCGTCGTCGATCAGCTGGAGAGCGTGCGCGATCTGCTGGAGGCCGGCGCCGATCGCGCAGCGCTGGCCGCTCTGCTGCCGCCGGGCGCGGCCCGCAACGCCGCCGATTGCGCGCTCTGGGATTTGGAGGCGAAGCGCACCGGCGTTTCCGCCTATCGGCTCGCCGGCCTCCTGCGCATGGAGCCGCTCGTCACCGCCTATACGATCTCGGTCGGAACGCCGGAAGAAATGCGCGAGGCCGCGGCCAAGGCCGCGCATCGCCCGCTGCTGAAGGTGAAGCTCGCCGGCGATGGCGACGCCGAGCGCATTGCGGCCGTGCGCGCCGGTGCGAGCGATTCGGCGCTGATCGTGGACGCCAACGAGGCATGGCGCGAAGAAAATTTCGTCGCCAATAGCGAAGCTTGCGCGAAAGCCGGCGTGAAGCTGATCGAGCAGCCGCTGCCGGCGGACGCCGATGAAGCGCTCGCGCGCCTCCCCCGCCCCGTGCCGATCTGCGCCGATGAGAGCGTCCACGACCGCATCAGCCTCGTCGCGCTGGTCGGGCGCTATGACGCGGTGAACATAAAGCTGGACAAGACCGGCGGCCTCACCGAGGCGCTGGCGCTCGCCGCCGAGGCGCGGCGGCTCGGCTTCTCGATCATGGCCGGCTGCATGGTCGGCACCTCGCTGGCCATGGCCCCAGCGCTGATCGTCGCGCAAGGGGCGGAGTTCGTCGATCTCGACGGACCGCTGCTGCTGGCGAAGGACCGCGAGCCGGGGCTGCGGTACGAGGGGTCGCTGGTGTATCCTCCGGAGAAGGAGCTGTGGGGGTGAGCGACGAAGGAGCGAGACCAACGACGTCAGACGCGGCTATACGACTTTGATATCGAGAATTTCTTGAAATCGAGGCAGCCAGACGTACCCCTGCCCTTTTCGAGCGGCGTAGCCGAGTTCGCACATATCGGGCATCACGTCACGCGCGTAGCAGCCGAGCGGAAACTCGACCCCGATTTCGTCGGTCATGCCTACTTTGTCGCTCGCGAAATAGAACAGGCTCGCGAGGAGCCTCGGCAGCGGCGCCCCTGACGAAGCGCGCTCATATGCGATCCGCTCTGCTTCTTCGGAACCGCAAACAAGCTCGAAGCAGCAGGCATGGCCCGGAGGATCGATCAAGGGCCGCAACAGTCCGAGCTTTTCGAGCTGTTCGGCGTAGTCTTCCAGATCCGATTGAAATGCATGAAAGAAATATGGCGTGGCGAGCGGGATTTCGCGCCCGTCGCGAAACAGTTCGCCGGGTTCATGACACAGAAGCGATTCGACGCCATCGATCATCAGTCGAACACATCGACCATAAATTCGTCTATCGCGTTCGAGCATGTGACCTCGCAGAGCCTGACGAATTCACGCCACCTTCGGCGCGAGCCGAGCAATGGAAACGCTCGCGCGCGCCCGCGCCCGCGCGAAGGTCATAGGCGATCTGCATCCGCATCCAGGCGTCGGCCGATCCGCCGAAAGCCTGCTCGAGCCGCAGCGCCATTTCCGGCGTGAGTCCGTGATGACCGTTGATCAGTCGATAGAGCTGCTGCCGCGTCACGCCGAGCCCCTTCGCCGCCTCGGCGACGCTCAGGCCCAGCTCCTCGATATTGTCTCGGATGAGCCCACCGGGATGGGCAGGATTTTTCATCATCGCCCGCGCCTTCATCAGTGATAGTCGATGAAATCGACATCTATTGTCCACCCCACGGCGCCGGTCGAAGGTTTCCTCATCCTGAGGAGCCCGCGAAGCGGGCGTCTCGAAGGACGAGGAAGCCGTCAGCGCCGCCCTCTGGAGCCCTCGCGCTTCGAGACGGCGGCTTCGCCGCCTCCTCAGTGTGAGGGGCGAGGGGGATCGCCCTTCCGCACCTTCGACCCAATCCTCGAAACATGCTATTGGAAACCGCCTCCGCCCGAGGCGAGTCCCCCCTTCGAAAATCCCGAGGCCCACCCATGCCCACCAAGGCCTATGCGGTCCAATCCGCCACCGCGCCTTTCGCGCCCTTCTCCATCGAGCGCCGCGCGCCGGGACCGAAGGATGTCGCGATCGACATTCTCTTTTGCGGCGTCTGCCATTCCGATCTGCACACGGCGCGCAGCGAATGGCCGGGCACGCGTTACCCTTGCGTGCCGGGCCATGAGATCGTCGGCCGCGTGACCGCCGTCGGCGCGGAGGCGACACGGTTCAAAGTGGGAGACATCGCCGCCGTCGGCTGCATGGTCGACAGCTGCCGCCACTGCGTCTCCTGCGACGATGGGCTCGAGCAATATTGCGAGCATGGCTTTGTCGCCACCTACAACGGCGCGCTCGACGGCTCCGGCGAGAACACTTTCGGCGGCTATTCGACGGCGATCGTCGTCGACGAGCATTTCGTGCTCGCCATTCATCACGAGGAGGCGCAGCTCGCCGCCGTCGCGCCGCTGCTCTGCGCCGGAATCACCACATGGTCGCCGCTCAAACATTGGGGCGTCGGGCCGGGCAAGAAGGTCGGCGTCGTCGGCATTGGCGGGCTCGGCCATATGGGCGTGAAGCTCGCCCATGCGCTGGGCGCGCATGTCGTCGCCTTCACCACCTCGCCGTCGAAACGCGAGGCCGCTCTCGCGCTCGGGGCCGACGAGGTCGTGGTCTCCAAGGATGCGGAGGCCATGGCGGCCCGCGCGGGCAGCCTCGACTTCATTCTCGATACGGTCGCCGTCAGCCATGATCTCGACGCCTATGTGAATCTGCTGAAGCGCGACGGCGTGCTGACTCTGGTGGGCGTGCCGGAGACGCCGCATCCCTCGCCATCGGCGGGCGGGCTGATCTTCAAGCGGCGGCAGATCGCCGGCTCGCTGATCGGCGGCATAAAGGAGACGCAGGAAATGCTCGATTTCTGCGCCGAGAAGGGCATTGTCGCCGATATAGAAACGATCGCCATGCAGGAGATCGAGACGGCCTATGCGCGCATGGTGAAGAGCGATGTGAAATATCGCTTCGTCATCGATATGGCGTCGCTGAAAGCCGCGTGAGCATCACGAGGGCTCGCCGGCTCTAGTTTCAACGCGTTTCCAACGCCGAACCAGCGTCCACTTCGGCTGGAAACGCTCTAATGAAAGTCGAGCAGCGAGCCCTTGTCGATCTTGAACAGATTGGCGTCCGGCGCGCTGCTGCGGTCGACGTTGAACAGCGACACCAAGGTCTCATAGCCCTGCGGGTCGGAGACCTGCCATTGCTTGAGCAGGAAGGTCTTGGAATCGAAGATCAGCTTGATCTTCGACGTGCCGCCGAAGGTCGCCTTGTCCTCTATGGAGATGGAGGCGCCGGCGTCGTCGATCACGACATCGACGAGCTTCACATCCTTTTGCAGATCGATCTTCTCGTTGAGAAGGAATTTCAGCGGCGTCTGATTGATGAAATAGAGGTCCTGCGTATTGAGCTTGCGATCGCGCACGGCGACCTGCACGCCGTCGGAGACAACCTCCATCGTGGCCGGCTGCGCATATTCGAAGCGCATGCGCCCGACCTTATGCACATAGAGCTTGCCCTCGGCCCGGCGGCCGTCGCCGCCGATCTGCACGAAATCGGCCGTCATGACGGGAGAGGAGTTGAGCGAGGCCTCGGCGCGCTTGATCGCCTCGTCACGGGTGAGCGGCGCCTGGGGCTGAGCCGCCACAGCGACGGCGGCGGCGGCTCCGCCCACTGCGACGGCGCCCACCGCGGCCTTGGCCGCATCCGGAACCGCGGGCGCCGGGGCAGGCGGCTTGGCGGCGGGGGGAGCGGCTTTGGGGTCGGCAGGCTTGGCCTGAGCGGTTTTGGGATCGGCGGGCTTCGGCTTCGCTTTGGCGTCGGCGGCCGGCTTGCCCTTGGCCGCCGGCTTTCCCGCCTGAGCCTTGGCGGCCGGCGTCGGATGCGGCTTTTTCTTCTGCTCCACGGCCTGAGCGCCGGAGGCGGCGAGAAGGGTGAGAACCAGCGCGGCGGCGAGAGGCGATTTCACAGGAATTGGTGCTCCAGACGATTTCGGCGCGGCTGATCGGGAGCCGTCCGCCGTCCTCACTAGGACGGCGATATGGCTAATGTTGGATCATATACGCGGAGCACGATTGCGTCGCCCTGACGTCGGCGCCCTCTCGGCGAGCGGCGGCTCTCGCGCGAGCGTGCTCTGACGCACAGTCGCCGGCGCGCATCCGCGCAAGATCACGGCGCCGGAGCGAGAACGCTCCAATTGCCGCCGGAGAATTTCATGGATTACGAAGCCATTGCCAGCCGCAGCCTGCTCGACGCGACCTTATGGGCCCGGCAGGAATGGGTGACCGTAGGCGACAACGCCCATGGCGGCCGGGTTCGCGTGCCTTTTCAGGATTCCATCCAGGGCTTTCAGCTGCTTCCCGCGCAAATGCGGCCGTTGGATCTCTATCGTTCGCCGAGCACGAAATTCGAGGATTTCGCGACGAGGTGGGAGAAGCGCTACAGCCTCCTCTTCGCCAACCGCAGCACGAAAATGTCGCTCGCGCCGGTCGTCGATCAAAAGCCCTTCTACGCTTATGATTATCCGGTCGTCGGCAAATTCGCCGCCTATCCGGTGATCGGACATATCGGAAGAGTGTTGGTCGAGAACATCATCGTTCAACGCAAATTCGCCACCAAGAACGACGGCGAGACGCGCATAAAGGAACTTCGGGCGATATTGGATCAAGATATCGCCTATGTGGAAGAGGATTATCCGAATGCGGGCGATTGGGGCTCCTTCGCTCACTTCAACAATATCGGGCCGAATTACTTCGAGCTGCTGATCGACCCCGAGGGCCGAATCCTGGCGATCCTTGGTTCCGGCGGGAGCGAGCCCGGACTCGTTTCGGAAGACCCGCTGAGCTATGTGATAGCGGGCTATGGTCTCGTCAAGCTCGCTGCGAAGGGCGGCAGAGTCGTCTTGAAGCTGCTCGCGCAAAGGGCCGCCCGCAAGGCCTTGGAGCGCAACGCTCTACACCCTGCGATGGTCCGCCTCGCCAAGACGGCTGCCGATCTGCAGGACAAGAACCCAATTCGAACGGCCGAATTGCTGACCGCGCCGCGTCGATTTCGACATACGCTCACATCGGAACTGCCGGGCGTCAGCTATGCGCGGATCGAGATGGAAGGCTCGCTGCGGCTCTCGACGGGCGCGGCGGCCCATTATGGCGAGGGCGTCTACGCCTGGCACGCGGGAGCGACAGGCGTCGGAACCTATATCGACATAGAGGTCGCCGCCGGAGCGGCCGTCGAGACGTTGAAAGTCGGCGCGCAGAGCTGGGTTCGGATCGTGCCTGCGCAAGGCGCCGTGCTGAGCGTGCGGATCGTCGCGACGAACCTCGCAAAGGAAGCGATCGAGATGGGCCGAATGCTCGTGAGATGAGCGGCGCGAAGCGCGAGGGGGAGCTCCAAAAGGCGCAAGTGAAGCTTTCCTCGTCCTTCGAGACGCCCGCTTCGCGAGCTCCTCAGGATGAGGAAAGCTTCACCCCCACATTCGCTGAAATCCCTCACGCCGCGTCTATGTCGAACGCCCCGCGATCTATCCCGCCGCCCACCAGAATCTCGCGCTTGCCGGCGTGATTGGCCTGGCCCACCACGCCTTCGCGCTCCATCTGCTCCACCAGCGAGGCGGCCTTATTGTAGCCGATCGACAGGCGCCGCTGAATGTAGCTCGTCGAGCATTTGCGGTCGCGCAGCACGATCGCCACGGCGCGGTCGTAGAGATCGGCGCCCTCCTCCGCATCCATGGAGCCGGGCGCGGCGCTCTCCACCGCCTCCTCGGAGGGCTCGTCCTCCGTGGTGATAGCGTCGAGATATTGCGGCTGCCCTTGCGTCTTCAAATGCGCGACGATCTTCTCGACCTCATTGTCCGAAACGAAAGGCCCGTGCACGCGCGAGATGCGGCCGCCGCCGGCCATATAGAGCATGTCGCCCTGACCCAAGAGCTGCTCGGCGCCCTGCTCGCCCAAAATGGTGCGGCTGTCGATCTTCGACGTCACCTGGAAGGAGATGCGCGTCGGGAAATTGGCCTTGATCGTGCCGGTGATGACATCCACCGAGGGACGCTGCGTCGCCATGATGAGGTGAATGCCGGCCGCGCGCGCCATTTGCGCGAGGCGTTGAATCGCGCCCTCAATGTCCTTGCCGGCGACGAGCATCAGATCCGCCATCTCGTCGACGATGACGACGATGAAGGGCAGAGGATGCAGCTCCATCTCCTCGCGCTCAAAGATCGCCTCGCCGGTCTCGCGGTCGAAGCCGGTCTGCACTGTGCGGGTGATGATCTCGCCCTTGGCCTGCGCCTCGACGACGCGCTGATTGAAACCCTCGATATTGCGCACGCCGAGCTTGGACATTTTCTTGTAGCGGTCCTCCATCTCGCGCACCGCCCATTTGAGGGCCACCACCGCCTTTTTGGGATCGGTGACGACGGGCGTCAGCAGATGGGGAATGTTGTCGTAGACAGAAAGCTCCAGCATTTTCGGATCGACCATGATGAGGCGGCACTCTTCCGGCTTCATCCGGTAGAGCAGCGACAGGATCATCGTGTTGATGGCGACCGATTTGCCGGAGCCGGTCGTGCCGGCGACGAGAAGATGCGGCATGCGCGCGAGATCGACGATGACCGGCTCGCCGCCGATCGTCTTGCCGAGCGCTATGGCGAGACGATGCTTGGTCTTCTCGAAATCCTCGCAGGCGAGCAATTCGCGAAGGAAGACGGTCTCGCGGCGATGGTTGGGCAGCTCTATGCCGATGGCGTTGCGGCCGGAGACCACGGCGACGCGCGCCGAGACCGCCGACATGGAGCGGGCGATATCGTCGGCGAGGCCGATCACGCGCGACGATTTGATCCCCGGCGCGGGCTCGAGCTCATAGAGCGTGACCACGGGGCCTGGCCGCACGTTGATGATCTCGCCCTTGACGCCGAAATCCTCGAGCACGCCCTCCAGCAGGCGGGCGTTCTGCTCGAGCGCATCCTGCGAGATTTTGGCGGCCGCCGCCTGCTTCTTGGGTTCGCTCAGCAGCAGCAGCGGCGGCAGCTCGTAGCGATGCTGCTCATTGCGGCTCTCGAACAAAGTGGGCTGGCGCTCGCGCATCACGCGCTTGCCCTGCTTCAGCGGACCGACGGGCTCCATCACGCGGGCGGAGGCCGGCGGCGGCTCGTCGTAATCCTCCTCGCGCGGCGCAGCGGCGGCCGAGGCGGCGCGCGCGGGCGCCGGCGGCGGGACAAAGGAGAAAGCGTCGAAAACCGGCTCGCGGCGGGCGGAGAGCAAAGGCGGGCCGGACGGCTCCTCGATCTCGACCGGCTTACGACGGCGCGCCAGCAGCGCGGCGAAACGACGCGTCACGAGCGTTTTTATCGTGAGGCCGGCGTGAATGAGCGCGCCCAGCGAGACGATGGCGACGCCGGGCTCGTCATCCTCCTCCTCGTCGATTCGGTGGTCGGCGGGCTCGTCCTCGGCATGGGCGGATGCGGCGGCCTCGAAGCCGAAGCCGGCGGCGCCGGTGAGGGCGAGAATGGCGGTTGCGGCGCCGACCAGCGCCACCAGCGCCATGGCCGCCGCCGATTCGCCGAAGAAGCGGCGCGGCAGCGCCAGTACGGCGTCGCCGAGCACGCCGCCGAGCCCGGTGGGCAGCGGCCAGCGGTCGGTGACGGGCAGAAGCGAGACGACCGCCGCCGCCGCGAGCGCGCCGATGATCCACAAGCCGAAGCGCAGCAGCGGCCGATGCAGCGCGCGCTGCGTGACGAGCCGCAGGCCCTGCGCGGCGATCGGCAATATCGCCGCGATCGCCGCGAGGCCGAACAGCTGCATCAATATATCGGCGGCGACCGCGCCGCCGGAGCCGAGCAGATTGCGCACCCGCCCGGTGGTCGCATGATTGAAGGAGGGATCGCGCGCCGACCAGGAGACCAGCGCCAGAGCCGCCGCGACCGAGGCCGCTATCAGCGCCGCGCCGGCGAGCTCCGCGGCTCGGCGCGCCGTGAATTCGCGCACCGGCTCGGAAACGTGACGGAATGCGTTGCTGCGCATCATGACGAACGAGCCCACTCGTGCGACGAATCGAAAAATACAGCGAAGCGCGCCGAAAACGGGCGCGCTCGGCTGACGTGACGGCCGAGGGTAGGCAGGCGGGGTTAAGGGGCGATTAACCCTGACGCCGCCTCATCGGCCGGTTCCGGCCGCCGCGCTCAGATCTGTCCCGACTCGGGCGGGCCATAGCCCATCTCCGGCAGGGCGTAGACCTGATAGCTATAGACATTTTTCAATGCTTCCTGCGGCGTCATGCGCCGGTAGTCGTGCCGTCCGGCTTCGCGCGCCGCGCCATTCGGCTTGGGATGCGGCGTGCTGACGTGATCGATCTCGCGCCCGGATCGGAAACGGCCGCCACAATAATGACCCAGCTCGTGGATGATCACCGGGAGGCTGCCGAACCGTTCATTGGCGACATAAATGTAAGCGCCCTGCTCGCCGGATTCGATTTCTGCGATGCTGAAAGAATATCCGCCCACATGCGCATAGGCGAGAGCGTCCTCGCGATAGTGATCCGACAATTGGAAAAGCGGGAAGCTGCCGGCGATGAATTTGGTCAAAGCGGCGTTCATACGCTGGTAGATCGTCGACACCGCATCGATATTGTCCAACGGATACGTCGCCTTGTGGAATTTGAAATGCCAATCCGCCTGGCGTTTCAGCTGCGCGTTGGAGAATAGCGGGCTCGGCAATGCGTAGGAGGACCGCACGACCGAAAGGCGGTGGAGGGCGTTCATCACCCGCGCTCGCGCGACCGGAGCCTGTTTCCGCGCGATCTCCAGCAAATCGGTTCGGCTCCCCCAATTGGCGATGACATTCATCTTGTCGATCGTCCATTTTCCAGGATCGACGCGCCCATCCGGGCGCCAGCCGTCATGGAATTGCGGATTTGCCGGAAACTGCTTCTTTTGGAAGTCGAGAATAGCGCCTCGCGTCAGCGGTCCGCATATTCCGTCTGTCGCCAATGGCGGCGCGGGACCGCCGTTGATCTTCGGAATCTTGTCGAGAAGCTGCTGAATCTTCAGCACGTCAGAATAGGAATTGACGCCGCCGAGACCGACGGATTCGGAAATCCGAACCTCGTCCGGCTTGCGCGCGGGCGGCGCATCGGCGGAACGATAGTCGATAATGCCATGCGATTTGCAAACACACCAACGCATTCGCGGCCCCCGCCCTCGATCGAAGAAGAACGATCCTCGTCCGCCACGACGAAAAATAATGTGCGGCCCCGCACGAGAGGATGCGAGGCCGCCGCGCCGAAGGCGGCAAGAGCGACAGGCTCGCGCAAGGCGCGCGGCTAGACTGCGTGAAAGGCGCGTCCCGATTCGCCGAGGAGCGCCCTCGCATTCTCGAGGAGACCGCGCGTGAAGGCCGTAATATTCGCAGGCGGTCTCGGCACGCGCCTCAGCGAGGAGACCGACAATCGCCCCAAGCCCATGATCGAGATCGGCGGCAAGCCGATCCTGTGGCACATAATGAAGATCTACTCGCAGCACGGGGTCAACGAGTTCATCGTCTGCCTCGGCTATAGAGGCTATTTCATCAAGGACTATTTTACGAACTACTTCCTTCATATGAGCGACGTCACCTTCGACCTCGCCGAGAACAAGACCATCGTCCACAATAAAATGGCCGAGCCCTGGCGGATCACGCTGGTCGACACCGGCATAGAGACGATGACCGGCGGACGCCTGAAGCGCATCGCAGATTATCTCCCCGATAACGAGCCCTTCTGCCTCACCTATGGCGATGGCGTCGCCGATATCGATATCGCCGGCGAGATCGACTATCACCGCGCCCATGGCCGGCTCGCGACCATGACGGTGGTGCGTCCGCCCGGCCGCTTCGGCGCCGTCACCATGGACGGCGACCACATTCTCTCCTTCGACGAGAAGCCGCGCGGCGACGGCGGCTGGATCAATGGCGGCTTCTTCGTGATGTGGAAGAAGGCGCTCGATTATATCGACGGTGATTTGACCGCGCTCGAGCAGCAGCCGCTGACCCGCATCGCGGCCGACGGGCAATTGCGCGCCTATCGCCACGACGGCTTCTGGCAATGCATGGACACGCTGCGCGACAAGCGTTTCCTCGAGCAATTGTGGAGCGGCGGCGAGGCGCCCTGGAAGGTCTGGGCGTGAACGCCTCCTTCTGGGCCGGCAAGCGCGTCCTCGTCACCGGGCACACCGGCTTCAAGGGCGGCTGGCTCTCCTTATGGCTGATGCGACTCGGCGCGAATGTGGCGGGCTACGCCCTGGCGCCGCCGACCGAGCCCAGCCTTTTCGCGCTCGCGCGCCTCGACCAGAAGATGACGAGCGTCATCGGCGACATTCGCGACGCCGCGCGGCTGGCGCGCGCGGTGCGGGAGCTCGAGCCGCAGATCGTCTTCCATCTCGCGGCGCAGCCGCTCGTGCGCTACTCCTACGCCAATCCGATCGAGACCTTCGAGGTCAACGCCCTCGGCACTGCGCATCTGCTGGAGGCGCTGCGCGGCGCGCCCTCGGCCCGCGCCATCGTCATCGTCACCAGCGACAAATGCTATGAGAATCGCGAATGGCCCTGGGCCTATCGCGAGAATGAGGCGATGGGCGGCTTCGATCCCTATAGCGCCAGCAAAGGCTGCGCGGAGCTCGTCGCCGCCTCCTTCCGCAATTCCTATTTTGCAACAGCCGATCACCCCACACGAGGCGCAGCATTGGCCACGGCCCGCGCCGGAAATGTCATCGGCGGCGGCGATTGGGCGGCGGATCGGCTCGTGCCCGATATTTTGCGCGCGTTGGAGCGCGGCGAGACGGCGCAAATACGTTTTCCGCGCGCGGTGCGTCCCTGGCAGCATGTGCTGGAGCCGCTCGCCGGCTATCTGACGCTGGCCGAGCGCCTGTGGAGCGATGGCGCGCCCTTCGCGGAAGCCTGGAATTTCGGCCCCGATCCCTCCGGCGAGCGCACGGTGGGAGAGATGGCCGACGCGCTCTGCCGCGCCTATGGCGAGGGCGCCGGCTGGACGAAGAGCGGCGGCGACGAGCCGCATGAGGCGCATTTGCTGAAACTCGATTCCGCCAAGGCGCGCAGCCGGCTCGGCTGGCGCCCGCAATGGTCGATCTTCGAGGCGCTGGAGGCGATCGTCGATTGGGAATCGCGCCGCCGCCGCGGCGAGGATGTGGCGACCACATCGCTCGCCCAGATCGACGCCTATGAGAGACGCATGGACGCCGCTGAGCGCGGCGCGAGCACGCCCGGAGCAATGATATGACGCCGCCCGCAGCCGCCGCCTCGCACGCCCCCGCCGAGACGGCGGATGAGAAAGACGCGCTGCGCGAGCAGATTTTGGCGCTTGTCGGCCGCTACGCCGAGATCGCCCATGCGACGCCGGAGTTTCGCCCCGGGGCCTCGGCCGTCCCGGTCTCCGGCAAGGTCTATGGTGCGCGCGAGATGCAGACGCTCGTCGATTCGGCGCTGGATTTTTGGCTCACCACCGGACGATTCAATGCGGCTTTCGAGAAGGCGCTGGAAAAGTTCATCGGCGTCCGGCATGCGTTGACCGCCAATTCCGGGTCCTCGGCCAATCTTCTGGCGCTCACCGCGCTGACCTCGCCGCTGCTGAAGGAGCGCGCGCTTCAGCCCGGCGACGAGGTCATCACCGTCGCCGCCGGCTTTCCGACGACGCTCAATCCCATTTTGCAGAATGGGATGACGCCCGTCTTCGTCGATGTCGACATACCGACCTATAATATCCGCGCCGATCTCATAGAGGCGGCGATCTCGCCGCGCACGCGCGCCATAATGATCGCCCATACGCTCGGCAATCCGTTCGATCTCGCAGAGGTGACGCGCATCGCCGAGAAGTACGGCCTGTGGCTGGTCGAGGATTGCTGCGACGCGCTCGGCTCGCTCTATGATGGACGCCAGGTCGGCACATTCGGCGACATAGGCACGCTGAGCTTCTATCCCGCGCATCACATCACAATGGGCGAAGGCGGCGCGGTGTTCACCTCGCGCTCCGTGCTGCGCCGCAGCGTCGAATCCTTCCGCGACTGGGGCCGCGACTGCTGGTGCGCGCCGGGCAAGGACGACACTTGCAAGAAGCGCTATGAGTGGCAATCAGGAGATCTGCCCTTCGGCTATGATCACAAATATGTCTATCAGCATCTCGGCTATAATCTGAAGATCACCGATATGCAGGCCGCCGTGGCGCTGGCGCAGATGGAGCGCCTGCCGGGCTTCATCGAGGCCCGCAAGCGCAATTTCGCGCTGCTGAAAGAGGCGCTGCGCCCCTATGAGGATGTTTTCCTGCTGCCCGAGGCGACGCCGCGCAGCGATCCCTCCTGGTTCGGCTTCGCGCTGACGCTGCGCGAGAATGCGCCTTTTGGACGCGAGGCGCTGCTGCAGCATCTCGCCGAGCGCCGCATCGGATCGCGGCTGCTGTTCGGCGGCAATCTTTTGCGCCAGCCTTATATGAAGGACCGCCCGCATCGGGTCGCCGGCGCGCTTTCCGCCACCGATGTCATCATGCGCCGCACTTTCTGGGTCGGCGTCTATCCCGGATTGAGCGAGGCGCATATCGCCTATATCGCCGAGTCGATCGGCGCCTTTCTCGCGGATGCAGGACATTGGCGCGCCGCCTGAGGGCGCGAAACGCGGCGGGCTCCTACGGCATGAGATTGCAATATTTCTGAACACACGTATTAGTTGTATTTGTGCGCCGTCGATGCTAGTTTCGTCGACATGCAGCGCATCTTCGGCCGATTGTTCCTGTCTCGCCGCGCTTCGCGAAATATCGCGATGCTGCTCTGCATTCTCGTCTTTCAATCGCTGTTCGCGCTCGTCCCCGCGCCGCGGCCGCAGCATGACGCTGTGGCTTCGACCTGCGCGTCGAGCGCGACGGAAAAGAGCGATGCGCCTATAGATCGTCATTGCCGAACGCTCGACTGCTGCATGTTCGGCTGCGCATTGCATGACGCGTCTTGGCTCGAAACGGCGTTCGCCTCGGCGCATCTCGTCCCGTGGTCGAAGCCGACGCCGACGCGCCGTCCGGGCGATGCGCGGTCGCGCCCGCTGATTGCACATCTTCTCTTCGTCGCGCGCGGGCCGCCCGCCGCGATCTGATCTCCATCTACCGCTCATTATCGATTCCCTTCGCGCGTCGCCGCTCACCGAGGCCGGACATGTCGCGCCGCGAGCCCTGTCGCGCGGCCAGAGATTTGTCGTGCGCGACGCTCGTCGCGCGCAGCGCCCGACGTCGCTTTTTTTTGAAAAACAATGGCGGCTCGACGGAGCCCCGCCCTCGATGAAGGGATTTTCCAATGCCGAGAACGAAATCCTCATGCGGCGCCGCCGCGAGATTTTCTCACATCGGGACGCGGGAGGGCGTGCGATGACCGCCTCGGAGAAAGCCCTCGGCGCGCTCTATCAGGATTATGCGCCGGCCCTCCGCCGCTTCGCGCGTCGCCGCGTCGGCATGCAAGAGTCGGAAGATATGGTGCAGGACATCTATCTCCACGCGCTGCAGCGCGTCGATGTCGCCAAGCTCGACAGCCCGCGCGCCTATCTCTTCCGCATCGCCGCCAATCTCTCGGTCGACGCGATGCGCCGGGATCGCATCCGCTCGCGCTATGCAGAGGAGGCCGCGCGCGACGCCGATCAGGCGGAGCGGTCGAATTCCGGCGACGCGATCGCCACGCTCATGGAATTTCAAAAGCTGCGCGCCGCGCTGGAGCGGCTACCGCCGCTCTATCGGGAAATACTTCTGCTGAAACGCCTCGAGCATCTGACCAGCGCCGAGATCGCGGCCCGCGTCGGCGTGTCTGTCCGCACAGTCGAGCGTCATCTCGCCCGGGCCAATGACGAGATCAGGCGTGATCTCGGCGCGTGAACGAAAGAGCCGCCGCCATGCGTCGGTCCGACGCATGGCGGCGGCGCATGCAGAATGAGTCGATCAGACAGCCACCATCCCGCCATCGACATAGAGGTCGACGCCGGCGACATAGCTGCTCGCGCTGGAGGCGAGGAAGAGCACGGCCTCGGCCACCTCCTCCGATCTGCCGAAGCGGCCGAGCGGAACACTGGTCTCCAATTGTCCCGCCAATTCGTCGTGCTGCTGCTCGGAGAGGCCCATCGTGTCGAAGATCGGCGTCTCGATCGGGCCGGGGCTCACGACATTGACGCGAATCTTGCGGTCTTTCAGTTCGGCCGTCCAAGTGCGGGCGAAGGAGCGCACGGCCGCCTTCGTCGCCGAATAGACGCCGAAGCCGGGCGTGCCCACCGTATTGGCGATCGACGAGTTGAGCACGATCGCGCCGCCGTCGGAAAACAGCGGCAGCGCCTTCTGCACGGTGAACAGCAGGCCTTTGACGTTGATGTCGAACATGTGGTCGAAGAAAGCCTCGTTCACCGCTTCGATCGGCGCGAGACGGACGACTCCGGCATTGGCGAAGAGAATGTCGATGCGGCCGAAGCGCTCCTTCACCTCGGCGTAGAGCCGATCGAGATCTTCGAGCGACGAAACATCCCCCTGCACGCCGACGACGCCGGAGCCGATGCGCGCGACCGCGGCGTCAAGTTCCGCCTTCCGCCGGCCGGTGACGACGACCTGCGCGCCCTCCTTGGCGAAAAGCTCCGCCGTGGCGAGGCCTATGCCGCTATTGCCGCCGGTGACGACCGCGATTTTTCCTGAAAGACGACCCATGTCCGCGCTCCTTTCGCGCTAAATTCATTAGTTCAGTAATACGGAACTACTGAATGAATGTCAATCGTGCTAGTGTGGCGCATGAGGAAGCTCCACCATCCGCGGCCGGAAGAGATCACAGTCGAAGGGATTCTCTACGCCCTGGCCGATCCGGTGCGGGTGCAGATATTCACCCGGCTGGCGGCGTCGGAATGCGCGCAGAACTGCTCGCAATTCCTGAATGTTCTCGAGCAGGCGCCGCTCGCCAAATCGACGCTCTCGCAGCATTTCCGCATTTTGCGGGAGGCCGGGCTCATCCGCAGCGAGCGCCGCGGCGTGGAGCTCATCAATTCGACTCGCTGCGCAGAGCTGGCCGAGCGCTTCGGCCCCATGGTGCAGTCGATCATCTCGGCCTATGAGCGGCAGAAGATCGAGGCGGCGGCCGAATCGGCTCCGCGACCGACGATTGACAAAGACGCCGCGCCCGTCTAGGCCTTTCCCGCTTCGTCGCGGCGGTTTCGCCGCGATTTTCTTTTTGCGTCGACGCTTCGGCGCGAGGAGCGGAGCAAAAACCGGTCAACTGCAAAAAAGCCGGCCGGCGCATCGTCGCCAGAGCCGGGACGAACACAGGAAAAAGAGATGTTCGCAGTCATCAAGACCGGCGGGAAGCAATATAGCGTCACCGCCGGAGACACGATAACCGTCATGGCCCTCGAGGGCGCGGCGGGCGACAAGATCACCTTCGACGAGGTTCTGTTCGTCGGCGCCGAGGGCTCCGCCAAGATCGGCGCGCCGCTGGTCGCGGGCGCGAGCGTTTCGGGCGAGATCGCCGAGCAGGCGCGCAGCCCCAAGACGCTGGCCTTCAAGAAGCGCCGCCGCCAGAACTCCAAGCGCAAGCGCGGCCATCGTCAGGACCTGACGATCGTGCGCATCACCGGCATCGAAGCCGGCGCCTGAGAGTTTGGCGTAACGCCGCCCAGCGGCGTATAGAAGAACCAAGCGCGCCGCGCGTTCGGCGCGCGCGACAATTCAGCGGCCGCCCTGCGCGGTCCCCCCGAGCGGCGGGCGCCGGCTCGGCGTGAAAATCGAGGAGCGAGAACAATGGCTCACAAGAAAGCGGGCGGCTCGTCGCGCAACGGTCGCGACTCCGACGGTCGCCGTCTCGGCGTGAAGAAGTTCGGTGGCGAGGCCGTGATCGGCGGCAACATCATCGTTCGCCAGCGCGGCACGAAATGGCATCCCGGCCGTAATGTCGGCATCGGCAAGGATCACACGCTGTTCGCGCTCGTCGATGGCGTGGTCCTGTTCAAGTCCAGCGGCGGCCGCGCCTCGGTATCGGTCGTCGAGCCGGCGGCCGCAGCCGCCGAATAGGCGGAGGATCTGCGAGGACCTTCCGCCGGCGTTTCGATCCCCGGCGGATTTGGTCCTCGAGCAGTCGCGATAAAGGCGACGCTCCAGGCGCAAAATCCGGAAAAAGGCCTCAAAGGGTCGATAGGGGAAGCGGAACGCCCGCTTCCCCTTCGTCATTTTTCGGCCCTTTTTCGCACTCGGCCGCTATGGAGCCTCGGATGTTTCCGGAAATTGCCCGCGACGACATTTTCAGATTGGAGACCTCGCGGCTGTGGCTGCGCTGGCCGCGCGCCGCCGATGAGGGCTCGATCTGCCGTCTGGCCGGCGATCCCGAGGTCGCCTTGAAGACGGCGCGCATTCCGCACCCATATGAAGCATATCACGCCGAGGCTTTCATTCTCGCCGCGCGCGCCGAGAACGCCAGCGGCGCCGGCCTCACCCTCGCCTTGACGCAAAAGCGCCAGGCGGACGAGGCGATCGGCGTGATCGGCGTGCATGGGGCGAATGCGCGCGGGGCGGGCATGATCGGCTTCTGGCTGGGACAACCCTATTGGGGACGCGGTTTGATGAGCGAAGCGGCGGGCGCCTTCATCGATATGGTGTTCGGCATGACCGGGCTGGAGCGAATCGTCTCCAGCGCGCTGCCGAGCAACGCCGCCTCGCTGCGGGTGCATGAGAAGCTGGGCTTCACCCGCGCGGGACAGGGCAAATTCCCGGCGCCGGCGCGCGGCGGCGAGGTCGATGTGGAGCTTTTCGACCTGCGCCGCGGCGCCATTCCGACGAGCTTCGGCGCTCGGCGCCCGAAGCTGCAAGCGACATGAGTTCGAAACAGCCATGAAATTCCTGGATCAGGCGAAAATCTACGTGCGCTCGGGCGATGGCGGAGCCGGCTGCGTCTCCTTCCGTCGCGAGAAATTCATCGAGTTCGGCGGGCCGGACGGCGGCGACGGCGGCCGCGGCGGCGATGTGTTGGCGATCTGCGTCGATGGGCTCAACACGCTCATCGACTATCGCTATCAGCAGCATTTCAAGGCCAAGACCGGCGTTCATGGCATGGGCAAGAACCGCCATGGCGCGAAAGGCGCCGACGCGGTGCTGAAAGTGCCCGCCGGCACGCAGATTCTCGAGGAGGACGGCGAGACGCTGATCGCCGATCTGACCGAGGTCGGGCAGACCGCGATCATCGCGCGCGGCGGCAATGGCGGCTTCGGCAATCTGCACTTCACCACCTCGACGAACAGAGCCCCGCGCCGCGCCAATCCCGGTCTGGAGGGGATAGAGCGCACGCTCATCCTGCGGCTGAAGCTCATCGCCGACGCCGGGCTGATCGGCCTGCCCAACGCCGGCAAATCGACCTTTCTGGCCACGGTCAGCGCCGCCAAGCCCAAGATCGCCGATTATCCCTTCACCACTTTGCATCCCGGCCTCGGCGTGGTGCGGGTGGATGATCGCGAATTCGTGCTCGCCGACATTCCTGGCCTCATAGAGGGCGCGCATGACGGCCATGGGCTCGGCGACCGCTTCCTCGGCCATGTGGAGCGCTGCCGCGCGCTGCTGCATCTCGTGGACGCCACCGGCGAGCACGCCGGCAAGGATTACAAGATCGTCCGCCGCGAGCTCGCGGCCTATGGCGCCGAGCTCGACGAGAAACGGGAGATCGTCGCGCTGTCGAAAATCGACGCCGCCGACCCCGAGCATTTGAAGAAGCAGAAAGAGCGGCTCAAACGCGCAATGGCCTCCGCCGGCCCTGCGGGGGCCGCTGAGCGCCCTACCCTGCTGCTGCTATCCTCTGCCACCAGCGAAGGCGTGACGGCGGCTCTGCGCGCCCTGGCGGTCGCCAAGGAGACGGCGGCGCATGAGGAGGCGACGGCGGCCGAACCCGCGCCGGAATGGCGGCCCTGAGGCGAAGAGAGATCGACACAGAAAATGTGACGATTTTTCTTTTCAGCGCTGGACATGAGCGGCGTCATTGGGTATTTGCCACCTCGTTCCGCTCATTCAGCGCAAGCCGAAGCGACGGACGGGCGCATAGCTCAGTTGGTAGAGCAGCTGACTCTTAATCAGCGGGTCCAAGGTTCGAGCCCTTGTGCGCCCACCATTAAAATCAAAGCCGATATCGGCATGGCGAGACCCGTAAGAGCGCGGTCTTCGCATCATTAGTGTGCAGCCGCCTCGGCTGCGCTTCACTCAGCCAATCTCATGCGGGACGAGGCAGAGCCCACGCTCTCCGACAATCATAGGATTGCCGCGCTCTTGTCATTGTCCGGTCATGGCGCGGCGCTAGTTGTGACGAAGAGCAAACGATGGCTACATGCCACCGCGGGCTCTAACGCCGGGCCGGAGGTACGTCCGGCGTTTTTCTTTTCTGGGACCCGTTACGGCTTGACCGCGGTCAGCAGCGTGTCCACGCCTTCGCGATATTCGACACGAACATCGGCGAAGCCTGCCGCCGTCATGCGCTCCAGCGCCGGCGCCAGATACATCACATGCTCGGGCGATTCGTCGCTGAAGAGATGCGCGACCCAATCCTCGAGCAGATCATAGCGGCCAATCGTCCCGAGCTTTGCGAACCAGCTGCGCACCTCCGCCTGCGTCGCGGAGAGATGCGCGGCGCGATCGTCCATCGCATAGCGGTCGCCATTGACGAAGATGCCGCCTGGCTTCAGCACGCGGAAAATCTCGGCGAGAAATTCCCGACGATAATCGTCGAGGAAATTATGCACGGCGTAATTGGAGGAGACGACATCGACGCTGGCCGCGGGAAGGCCGCGAAGATAGGCGAGCGCGTCGGCTTCCACGAATTGCACGCGGCCAGCGGCGACGAAACCCGCGAGGTGAGAGCGCGCCTGATCCAGCATTTTGGCGGCGCTGTCGATCGCGGTGACATGGAGATCGTCGCGCCCGGCGAGCAGCGGCAGCGTGCTCACGCCCGTGCCGCAGCCGATCTCCAGAACCTCGAGCGCGACACCCTCGCGCCAATGCGCGACGCGCTCCGCCACGCGGCGGGCGAGCAGCGCCGCATTGGGGCAGATGAGCTCGAGCATGCGATATTCGGCGCCGATCGGCCCGGTGAAGAGATTTTCATCGATGCGCTGTGACATGGCGATCATCCGAAATTCGCGAGACCCGGAAAGGTCTCGAGCAGCCAGAAGGAGAAGCTCTGCATTCCGCCGGTGAGGAAGGCGAGTCCCGTGAGCACCAGCAGCGCGCCGACGACCTTCTCCACCTTGCCGAAATGCTTCTTGAACTTCTGCATGAAGCCCATGAACGGCCCCATCGCCGCCGCGGCGGCGAGGAAGGGCAGGCCGAGACCCGCCGAATAGACGCCGAGCAGGACAGCGCCGCGGCCGACCGTCTCCTGCGAGCCGGCGACGGCGAGAATGGCGGCGAGGATCGGACCGATGCAGGGCGTCCAACCGAAGGCGAAGGCGAGGCCCATGACATAGGCGCCGAGGAGGCCGACCGGCTTTGCGACCTCGAGGCGTTTCTCACGATAGAGCAGGCCGATCTGGAAGACACCGAGGAAGTGCAGGCCCATCAGGATGATGGCGAACCCTGAGGCTTTCTCCAATATCCATTGGTAGGCGTGCAGCGCTCGTCCGAACGCGCTCGCCGTCGCGCCGAGCGCCACGAACACGGTGGAGAAGCCGGCGACGAACAAGATCGCGGCCAGGAACACGTCACGCCGGGCGCGCTTCTTTCCCTCGACCGCGAGATCCTCGAGCGTCGCGCCCGCGATGAAGGTGAGATAGGGCGGCACCAATGGCAGCACGCAAGGGCTGAGGAAAGAGAGCACGCCCGCCGCAGCAGCGGCAGGATAAGTGACGTCGGCCGCCATGAGGTCTCCTCTTATCGCGCCGACGGTTTTGCCACAGCCGGCGAGGCTACGTAAAGCGGCGTCGGCGCCGCGCCCTATTTCGCATCTCGAAGGAGGCGGCATATGCGCACCATCATCGAGCCCTTCCGCATCAAGATGACAGAAGCTCTGCCGATCACAAGGCGGAACACGCGCGAGGAGCGGCTGAAGGCCGCGCATTACAATGTTTTTCTGCTCGATGCGGAAGACATCACCATCGATCTTCTGACCGACAGCGGCACGGGCGCCATGTCGGATCGGCAGTGGGCCGCGCTCATGATGGGCGACGAAAGCTATGCGGGAAGCAGGTCCTGGCGCCGCTTCGAGAAGACCATTCGCGACATCACGGGTTTCAAGCATATTTTTCCTACGCATCAAGGCCGCGCGGCGGAGCGCATTCTCGCTGCGACGCGGCTGAAGCGCGGCGATATCGTCCCCAACAACAGCCATTTCGATACGACGCGCGCCAATATCGAATATGTCGGCGCGACGGCGCTCGATCTGCCCAGCGCAAAGGCCGCCGATATTCATGCGGAGACGCATTTCAAAGGCGACATAGATCTCGCGGCGCTGGAGCGTGCGCTGGAGCGCGAGGGAAAGAAAATTCCCTTCTGCATGCTCACCGCGACAAACAACACAGGCGGCGGGCAGCCGATCTCTCTCGACAATATTCGCGCGGCCAAGGCTCTGCTGACGCGGCGCGGAATACCTCTGGTGCTCGACGCCTGCCGTTTCGCCGAGAACGCCTATTTCATCAAGCTCTGGGAGCGCGGCTATGCGGATCGCGCGCTCATCGACATAGCGCGGGAGATGTTCTCTCTCTGCGATGGCGCGACGATAAGCGCCAAGAAGGACGGGCTCGCCAATATAGGTGGATTCTTCGCCTGCAATGACGATCGCTGGGCGGAGGATTTTCGTAATCTGCTGATATTGACGGAAGGATTTCCCACCTATGGCGGACTCGCGGGCCGCGATCTCGAGGCGATCGCCGTTGGGCTCGAGGAAGCGCTGGAGGAGGAATACCAACGCTATCGCCATGCGACGGTGGAATATCTCGCTTCCCGCCTCATCGCGCGCGGCGTTCCGATCGTGCGGCCGGCCGGCGGCCATGCGGTATTCATCGACGCCGCGGGCTTTTGCCCGCATCTTTCGGCGAAGGATTTTCCGGGCGTCGGCCTCACCGCAGCGCTCTACCTCGAGGGCGGCGTGCGCGGCGTCGAATTGGGCAGCGTGATGTTCGGCCGCCGCGCGGAAGACGGAACGGAGACGCCGGCGCCGCGCGAATTGGTGCGCCTCGCCTTTCCGCGCCGCGTCTACACGCAGAGCCATTTCGATTATGTGATCGAGGCGATCGAGAACGTATTCCGCGAGCGCGCCGCCATCCCGCCGTTTCGTATCGTGAGGCAGGCGCCCTTCCTGCGCCATTTCACCGCGCATTTCGCGCCCGGCTGAGCGGCTTTGCGGCCGGCCGGCGCGCGCCTATCTATTTCGAGAACCCGGCTTTCGCTAAAGGAGGGCCGCATGGAGAAGGGCAAAAACCGCTACGCCGACGCGCCCCGCCGCGCCGATTGGACGATCGAGCAGAATTGGCCCTCCTATAGCGCGGCCGAGCATGATCGCTGGAGCCGGCTCTACGCCCGCCAGGCCGAGCTTCTGCCCGGCCGCGCCTGCGACGAATATCTCACCGCAATGGACGCGCTCGCGCTCTCGCCCGCCGGCGTTCCCGATTTCGACGTGCTGAGCGCGCGGCTCTCGCCGCTGACGGGCTGGCGCGTCGTTCCGGTCGCCGGCCTCGTTCCCGACGACGTCTTCTTCGAGCATCTCGCCAATCGGCGCTTTCCCGCCGGCGCCTTCATTCGCCCGGAGGAGGAGCTCGATTATCTCGAGGAGCCGGACGTCTTCCACGACGTCTTTGGCCATGTGCCGCTGCTGGCGAACCCCGTCTATGCGCGCTTTCTACAGGCCTATGGCGAGGGCGGACGGCGGGCGCTGGCGCGCGGCCAGCTCGCCAATTTGGCGCGGCTCTATTGGTATACGGTGGAGTTCGGGCTGCTGGCGACGCCTGCGGGGCTGCGCATCTTCGGCGCAGGCATCCTCTCCTCGCCGGCGGAGACGGTCTTCTCGCTCGAGGACACGTCGCCCAATCGCATCGGCTTCGATCTCGAGCGGGTGATGCGCACCAATTACATCATCGACGATTTCCAGCAGTGCTATTTCGTCGTCGATGGATTCGAGCGCCTGCTCGAGGCCTGCTATCGCGATTTCGGCCCCATCTACGACCGTCTGCGGTCAGAAGCCGATCTCGCGCCGCATGAGATCGCGCCCGGCGATGCGCTGATCACGCGCGGCGATTTCCATTATTTCCGCGGCAAGGCGCACGCCGCCTGAAGGTCAGGCGCCCCTCGCCTCCTCCAGCGCGGCGATGCGGATCGGCGCCGGCGGATGCGAATAATAAAACAGCGCATAGAGCCGGTCCGGCGTCAGCGTCGAGAGATTGTCGCGCGAGAGCTTGGTGAGCGCGCTCACCATCGGCTCCTTGCCATAAATGGATTTGGCGAAGCCGTCGGCCTCGAACTCCGCCCGGCGCGACAGGAAATTGGTGAGCGGCGACAGAAGATGCAGAATGGGCGCGGCCGCCGTCAGCGCGATGACGAGAATGATTCCCGGATCATCGGGCAGGCCGAAGGCACCGCCGAGCCCCCGCTCGAAGGCGAGATGCAGAGCCGCGAAGCCGAGGAAGAGAAAGCTCGCCGCCTGGAAGATCCGCTGCCGCACATGGCCGAATTTATAATGGCCGAGCTCATGGGCGAGAATGGCGAGTATCTCGTCGGCGCTGTGCTTGCGCAGCAGCGTGTCGAAGAAGACGATGCGCTTCGCCTTGCCGAAGCCGGAGAAATAGGCGTTGCCATGGGTGGAGCGCGTCGAGGCGTCCATCACAAAGAGCCCGCCCGACTGAAATCCGCAGCGCGCCAGCAGCTCCTCCATGCGCGCCTTCAGCGCCGCATCCTCGAGCGGGGTGAAATGATTGAACATGGGCGCGATGACGGAAGGGTAGATCACCGTCATGGCCAGCAGCAGCGCCACCGCCGCGACGAAGCCCGCCAGCCACCAATAATCGGGCGAGAAGCGCGCCGCGAAGAACAGCCCATAGAGCAAGGGAATGAAGAACAGCAGCCAGAGCGCCGCGCCCTTCGCCTCATCGAGGACGAACATGAAAGGCGTGGTGCGGTTGAAGCCGAAGCGCGCCTCGAGGCCGAAAGTCTCGACCAGCGACAGCGGCAGGCGCAGCAGATGATCGACGATCGCCACCGCGACGACGACGGCGACGCTGAGCGTCAGGCCCGGCGCGATGAATTGCGCAAGCAGCGCATAGAGCGGGCCGAGCAGAAAAGCGAGCCAAGCGACGGAGATCGCCGCGTCCAGCAAGGTCTCGCCGACGGAGAGGCGCATGCGCGCGACTGTGTAATCGGCGGAGCGGCGATGCTCTTGCGGAGTGATCGTCTCCGCGAATTCGGGTGGAGGCGCATCGCGATCGGCGCGCGCGGCGCGGCTCTGGCGAGCCTTCAAATAGACGCCCAGCGCCGCGGAGGCGAGAATGGCGAAATAAACGGCCGCAGCGACGAAGCTCATGCGCATCTCCGAAAGCGCCGGCCGATGGACCGCGCGCGGCCTCAATATAAGCGGCCGCGCGGCGGAATGCGACGTCAGACGGCGGGAGGCTGCACGGCTCCGCTCACGGCGTTGCGCGCCACGAAGAGGCTCGCCGCGAGCAGCAGCGCCGCGACGAAATAGCCCGCCCCCGGAAAGTCGCCGGCGCCGATGGAGAGGGAGAGGATCTGCGTGAAGAACAGCGGCCCCACCATGCCGGAAACGCCGCGCAAGCTCGACAGCGCGCCTTGCAACCGCCCCTGCTCCGACGCCGAGGCGAAGCGCGTGGCGAGGCCCTGGAACGCCGGATTGGCCATCGCCCAGAGGGCGATGAGCGGGGGCGCCGCCATGAAGATCCCGCCCGTGGGCGCGAAGGCGTAGGCCGCGAAGCCGAGCGCCCCCGCCGCCAGAGCGACGACCAGCGTCGCGCGCTCGCCGAAGCGCTTGACCGCCGGCCGCACCAATCCGCCGGAGACCACCGTCTGCGACACGCCGACGATGGCGAGCGCCCAGCCGGTCGTCTCCGCGTCCCAATGGTAACGATATTCCGTGTAGAGCACGAAGAGGCTCGGCAGCGATTCATGCGCCAGATAGGAGAGGAAGATGGCGAGCGCCAGCAGCGCGAGCGAGCGGTCGCGGCGCAGGAAGTCCAGCGAGCCGAGCACATTGGCGCTGCGCCAGAGGACCGAGCTGGTGCGCTTTTCCGGCGAGAGCGACTCCGGCAGGATGAAATAGCCATAGGCCGCATTGAGCAGGCTCAGCGCCGCCGCGGCCCAGAACGGGTAGCGCAAGCCATGATTGCCGAGCACGCCGCCGAGCGCCGGGCCGAGGATGAAGCCGACGCCGAACGCCGCGCCGATCATGCCGAAGCGGCCGGCGCGCTTCTCCGGCTCGGTGATGTCCGCGATATAGGCCGTCGCCGTCGAGACGCTGGCCGCCGTCACGCCCGATATCAGCCGGCCGATGAAGAGGAAGGACAAGGATGGCGCGAGCGCCATGAACACATAATCGAGCCCCATGCCGAGATTGGACAGCAGCACGACCGGCCGACGGCCGAAACGATCCGACAGCGCGCCGAGCATGGGCTGAAACAAAAATTGCATGAAGGCCCAGGCGAAACCAAAGACGCCCGTCGCTATAGAAGCGCTTTGCAGATCGCCGCCCTCGAACTCCACGATGAGCTTGGGAAGCACCGGGATCATCACGCCGAGCGCCAGCATGTCGAGCGCGACAGTGATGAGGATGAAGACGAAGGCCGCCTTGCCGGGACGCTGAAACATCGACTACTCTTCTGTACGGCCGGCGATCCGTCGCGGCCCGATCTATCGCGGGATAGCGCGAAACCGACACGCTGCGCAAGCAGTCTGGAACGAGTCCAAATTCTCGCAACCGACGCCAGCGCGCCGGAAAACGCCGCATAAAAAACATATTTTCGCTCGGCGCGCCGGAGTTGACAGCCAGCGCCGCGATCTTTCAATAGGCGTGAATAGAAGAGAAAAATCTTGCGGCGGCGGCGACGAGGCGAATCCTCGGGACCAGGAACAAGGTGCTTTTCGCGGATGCGTCTTCCCTCTCGCTTCCTCCATGAGACAGCGGCGAACGCCGCCCGGATCGGGCGCTAGATGCGCATTCTCGTCACCGGCGGCGCCGGCTTCATCGGCTCGGCGGTCTCGCGCCGGATCATCGAGACGACGCCGCATGAGCTGCTCGTCTATGACAAGCTCACCTATGCCGGCAATCTCGACTCGCTCGCGCCCATCGCCGGCGATCCGCGCTATTGCTTCCGCCGCGCCGACATATGCGACCGCGACGCCGTCGCCGCCGCCTTCGAGGAGTTTCGGCCCGACGTCGTGATGCATCTCGCCGCCGAGAGCCATGTCGATCGCTCCATCGACGGGCCGGGCGCTTTCATCGAGACCAATGTCGTCGGCACTTTCACTCTGCTCGCCGCGGCGCTCGATTATTGGCGCCGTCTCGATGCGCAGACCGCCGCCGGTTTTCGCTTTCTGCATATCTCGACCGACGAAGTGTTCGGCGCGCTCGGCGCGGAAGGGCTGTTCCACGAGGACACGCCCTATGCGCCCAACTCGCCTTATTCTGCATCCAAGGCGGGCTCGGATCATCTCGCGCGCGCATGGCGCGAGACCTATGGGCTGCCGACCATCGTCACCAATTGCTCCAATAATTACGGCCCCTATCATTTCCCGGAAAAGCTCATTCCGCTCACCATTCTCAATGCGCTCGAGGAGAAGCCGCTGCCCGTCTATGGACGCGGCGAGAATGTGCGCGATTGGCTCTATGTCGAGGATCACGCCGAGGCGCTGCTCACCGTCGCGCGCGCCGGCGTCGTCGGACAATCCTATAATGTCGGCAGCCGCTCGGAGATGCGCAACATAGAAGTGGTGCAGGCGATCTGCGACTGTCTCGACGAGTTGAGGCCCCGCGCGCGCGGCTCCTATCGCGAGCTGATCGCCTTCGTGCAGGATCGGCCGGGCCATGATCTGCGCTATGCGATCGATTGCTCCAAGATCGAGCGCGAGCTCGGCTGGCGCGCCAAGGAGAGCTTTGCCAGCGGGCTCGCCAAGACGGTGCGCTGGTATCTCGAAAATGAAGAATGGTGGAAAGCCATACGCTCCGGCAAATATCGCGGCGAGCGGCTCGGCTGCGTCGCCTGACGCGCGCGTGAGGACAGCATGAAAGTCGAGGATACGGCGCTCGATAGCGTCAAGATCGTCACGCCCGATCGCTTCGGCGATGCGCGCGGCTTTTTCTCCGAGAGCTATAATGAAAGGCGCTGGGAGGAGCGCGGCCTGCCGCCATTGCGCTTCGTTCAGGACAATCATTCGCTCTCCCGCGATATAGGCGTCATACGCGGGCTGCATTTTCAGACCGCGCCTTTCGCGCAGGACAAGCTGGTGCGCGTCACGCGCGGCCGCATATTGGATGTGGCGGTCGATATTCGCCGCTCGTCTCCTACATTCGGCCGTCATGTCGCGGTGGAGCTCTCCGCCGAGAATTGGCGGCAATTGCTCGTTCCCATCGGCTTCGCGCATGGCTTCTGCACGCTCGAGCCGGATACGGAGGTCGTCTATAAGGTGACGAATTTCTATTCGGCGCCCAATGATCGCGGCCTCGCCTTCGACGATGGCGATCTCGACATCGCCTGGCCGATCGCGCCCACACGCGCCATACTGTCGGAGAAGGATCGACGCTGGCCGCGCCTGCGCGATCTCACGGATACATTCGCGTGAGCACGCCCATGCGCATCGCCGTCACTGGAACGCAGGGCCAGATCGTCACCGCTCTGCGCGAGCGCGCGTCCGAAGAAACACAAGTCATCGCGCTCGGACGGCCGCAGCTCGATTTGACGGATCGCGATAGCGTGCGCGCGGCGTTGAACGATGCGCGCTGCGATGTGATCGTCAACGCCGCCGCCTATACAGCGGTGGACAAAGCGGAACAGGAAGAAGCGCTCGCCATGCGCGTCAATGGCGAAGGCGCCGGCCATGTCGCCGAGGCTGCGGCAGCGCTCGGCGTTCCGCTCATTCATTTCTCGACCGATTATGTGTTCGACGGCTCCGCTGCGCGCCCCTATCGCGAGGATGATCCCACGGCGCCGCTCGGCGCCTATGGCCGCTCCAAGCTCGAGGGCGAAAGGCGCGTCGCTGCGCTCTGTCCAAGCTCGGCTATACTGCGCACGGCCTGGGTCTACAGCCCCTTCGGCGCGAATTTCGTGCGCACGATGTTGCGGCTCGGCGAGACGCGCGAGGAGGTCGGCGTGGTCGCCGATCAGCTCGGCAATCCGACGAGCGCAATCGACATAGCCGAGGCGACATTGCGCATTGCGAGGCGCCTTTGCAGCGACGGCGCGCCGCAGCTGCGCGGCGTCTTTCACATGACCGGCGCGGGCGACGCCTGCTGGGCCGATGTGGCGGAAGCGATCTTCACGCGCGCAGAAGCGCATGGCCGCAAGCCAGTGCGCGTTCGCCGCATCGCCACGGCGGATTATCCGACGCCGGCGCGGCGCCCGGCCAATTCGCGCCTCGACAATACGAAGCTTTCGCAAATCTACGGCGTCGCTCTGCCCGACTGGCGCCCATCGCTCGCGGCCTGCGTCGACAGGCTGCTCGCCGGCCCCACAGATGGAGGAGCATGAAATGCGCGGAATCATTCTCGCGGGCGGCAGCGGCACGCGGCTTCATCCGGCGACGCTCGCCGTCTCCAAGCAATTGCTGCCGGTCTATGACAAGCCGATGATCTATTATCCGCTGAGCGCGCTGATGCTCGCCGGCGTGCGCGAGATACTCGTCATCACGACGCCCGATGACGAAGCGGCGTTCAAGCGCCTGCTCGGCTCCGGCGCGCAATGGGGCGTCTCCTTCACCTATGCCGCGCAGCCGCGCCCGGACGGACTGGCGCAAGCCTATGTCATCGGCGCGAGCTTCGTCGAAGGGCAAAGCTCTGTGCTGGTGCTGGGCGACAATATTTTCTACGGCCACGGCCTCACGGAGTCGCTGAGCAAGGCGAAGCAATCGCGCCGCGGCGCCACGGTCTTCGCCTATCACGTCGCCGATCCCGAGCGTTACGGCGTCGTCGATTTCGACGCGCAGGGCCGCGCATTGTCGCTCGAGGAAAAGCCGAAAGCGCCGAAATCCAATTGGGCGGTCACGGGCCTTTATTTCTACGACGAGCGCGCGCCGCAATATGCGGCGGAGCTGCGACCTTCGCCGCGCGGCGAATTGGAGATCACCGATCTCAACAATATCTATCTGCAGCGCGGCGAGCTGAATGTGGAGCGCCTGGGCCGCGGCTTCGCCTGGCTCGACACGGGCACGCCGGCCTCGCTGCTGGAAGCGGCGGAATATGTGCGCGCGATCGAGCTGCGTCAGGGCCAGCGCATCGCTTGCCTCGAGGAGATCGCCTTCCGCCAAGGCTGGATCGACGCCGAGACGCTACGCGCCGCCGCGCAGAAATTCGCCAAGAGCCAGTATGGCGCCTATCTGACGCAAGTGGCGCGCGAGCGCTGACGCGCGCTCAGGCCATATGGTTGCGCACGAAGGCGATGAGTCCGACGACCAAGCCATAAAGGGTGAGCGAAATGGCGAGCAGCAGGCCCGTATAGAGCCAGCGCCGCGGATAGCGCGCGTCCTCCGGCAGAGCAGGCGCCTCGATCTGATGGAGATAGAGCAGCTTGCGATCGCTGAACAGCCGCGCGCCGTCGAGCGAGGCGGTCGCGATCTGATAGCTCGTCTCGGCGATCTTATGCTCTAGGTCGAGATTGGCGAAGGTCGTCATCTTGCCGGAGAGCGTCTTGCTCGCCAGCGCGTCGATCCCCTGCTGCTCGCGCGTGGTGATCTCCGCCTTCAGGCTCGCGACCTGCTTCTCGAGCGATTCGATCTGTCGCTTCAGATGACGAATTTGCGGCGCGCTCTCATCGACGTAGCGCGACTGGGTGAGATATTCCTGCTGATATTTCAGCAGCTCGATCTGGACGGCGGAGAGCACTTCGCTCTGCGATTTGCTCGTCTGGCGAACGTCGATCAGCCCTTCCGTATTGCGCGCGCGCTCCAAATTCACGCGCGCGACCTTCAGCCGCTCGGCGGCGCGCTCGACATCCTGCTCGGAGGCCCGCACAGTGTCCTGACGCATCCGCTCATTGAGATCATTGACCAGAGTCTCGCAGTCGGCGATCACCTTGTCGGCGATCGTCTTGGCGTCGGCCGGCGAGAAGGCGCGGACAGTCAGCGTGACGATTCCGGAGGGGAAGCTGATCGTCGCCGTGGCCATCTTCTTCCAGTACTCGGTGAAATTCTCGATCGGCTTCGACTTTTTGAAGCGCGCCCACCAATCGACGCGATCCGAGCCATAGAGCTCGCGCAGATTCACCTGGCGCTCGAGCTGCTCGACCAGCGTCCGGCTCTCGATATATTCGATGATGATCATCGAATCTTGAAAGATCATCATCTGCGGCAGGCCGGTCACGGAGCCGAGCCCGTCGAGCTTAGGAATGGCCGCGCTGCTCACGGTGAATTTCGCCTCGGCGACATATTGGTCCGAAGCGAGCAGCCCGTAATAGAGCCCGCCCACGACATTGGGGATCGCCACCATGGCGATCGCGAGGACGAGAAAGGCGATGCGCATCGCCTTTGCGCCGCGACGCTCGGCGAAGCTGGATTTCTGATAGGCGCCGCGCGCCCGCGCCGAAAATCGCGCGCGCCGCGCGGCTTCGGCCAGGAAGCGCTGAACGGCCTCGGCGCGCTCCAGCGCATTGACCGTGCGAAGATCGGGAGACTTCGGAGGTTCGTCCATCCTCGCCTCTATCGGTTCATTCGATTGTACATTTCGATCGCTTTGGCGACCGTGTCGAACATGAAGAGGCGGCCGTCGACGAGCACGCCGCCGCGGTCGCAATAATCCGCCACGGCCTGCATCGAATGCGAGACGAAGATGACGCTCGAATTTTTGCGCCGCTGGTCGAAAGCCTCCTGGCATCGCTTCTGAAATCGCATGTCGCCGACGCCGGTGATCTCGTCGATGAGATAGACGTCGAAGTCGATGGACATGGACATGCCGAAGGCCAGACGCGCGCCCATGCCGGACGAATAGGTCTTCACCGGCGCGTCGAAATAATCGCCGAGCTCGGAGAACTCCTCGACGAACATCGCCGCCTTGCGCGGATCGGCGCCGTAGATTCGCGCCACGAAATGCACATTCTCGCGGCCGGTCATCGCCGGATGAAAGCCGCCGCCGAAGCCGAGCGGCCAAGACACGCGCACCGTGCGTCGCACCTTGCCGGAATTCGGCAGCTCGGTGCCCGCTATGACCTTGAGGGTCGTCGTCTTGCCGGCGCCGTTGACGCCGAGCAGACCATAGGAATAGCTCGTGTCGAAAACCATCGACACATGATCCAATATGACCTTCGAGTGTCGCTCGGTCTTATAGAATTTGAAGACGTCTAAGAGTTGGATCATCTTCTCTTCGAGCAGGCTTCGCCAGGGAACCGCCATTGACGCGAACCGCGCCCTTATAGCCCAGCGCGAGCGCCGCGTCCACGCGGGCGCAAAGGCCTAATTTCGCCACTTTTCCGCCACGGCCGCATCACGCGCGCCAGGCGCCGAGCTATGGCCAAGGCGCCGCGGCTCGACTATATGACGCGAGCGCGGAACCCCGGTCCGCGACTCATATTCGGGAAAGCACGGTCTTGTTGCTGAGAATTCCTTCTGTGCGTCGATCCGGCCTTCGCCGGCTCGGCTGGGAGAGCTGGCAGGCCACGGATGCGGACCCGCTCTTCGTCTTCGTCACGGGCTTTTTGCGCGCCGCCTATATCATTCTCGAGGTCGCCGACGCCGATCAGACGCTCGACCCGCGCATCTATATCGATTTCGGCAAGGGCTTCGAGCCGGATGACGAGATCGAGCTCAAGCACACGCGCGACGGCCTCTATGTGATCGCGCTGCGCAGCTTCGGCCGCGTGCATCATGTCCGTTTCGATCCCTCCTCCTACCCTTCACGGTTTCGTTTTCGCGCCTTCATCGCCTATGATGAAAAATCCGTGCGCGCCTTCGTCGGCGGCAGGCTGCGCGAGGCCGCGCGGGGCGAGCGCGCGGCGCCGCTCTGCGAGACCATAGCGCGGCCGGGCGCGCCGGAGCTTTCCGACGTCGGCGCGCGCGTCGCCAAGGTGCGCGGCGCGACTCCGCATTTCGAGCAGGTGATCGCCATGGGCAACGCCCGCTACGCCGGCGCGCCGGCATGGGCGGGCGAGCGGCCGGCATTCTCCTTTGTAACGCCGGTCTATGACGCGCCCGCGCTCTATCTCGATCAGCTGCTCGACTCCTTTCGGATTCAAAGGGCCGGCGCCTATGAGCTGATCCTCTCGGACGACGGCTCGACGTCGCGCGAGACGATCGACTGGCTCGAGCGCCATCGCGACACGCCGCATGTGACGGTTCTGCGCGCGGCGCAGAATGGCGGGATCGCCGTCGCCACCAATAGCGGCCTCGCCGCGGCGCGCGGCGATTGGGTCGGCTTCATCGATCACGACGATGCGCTCGCGCCTTTCGCCGTCGATGCGCTGCTGGAGACGATCGAGCGCACGCCCGGCGCGCAATTCGTCTTCACCGACGAGATCGTCGCCGACGCCAAGCTGCAACCCAAGCATTACTCGCTGAAGCCCGCCTTCGATCCGGCGCTGCTCTCCGGCGTCAATTACGTCAATCATCTCTCGCTCTATCGCCGCGAGCGGCTGCAGGCGCTCGGCGGCCTGCGCCAGGGCTACGAAGGCTCGCAGGATTATGATCTGCTGCTGCGCTACACGCGCGGCCTCGCGACGGAGGAGATCGTCCATCTCCCCTACCCCGCCTATCTCTGGCGCCGAGACGGAAAGAGCTATTCGGTGAGCTTTCTCGATCGCGCCACGACGAGCGCGCGCCGCTCGCTGGCGGAGAGCTACGCCCTCGACGGCGTCCAGGCGGTGGTGGAGCCGGCGCGCAACGCCGATCTGCATCGCGTTCGCTTTTCGCCGAAGGACGACGCCTGGCCGCTCGTCTCCATCATCGTGCCGAGCCGCGATTCCTTCGCGCTCGTCTCCCGCCTCTTCGACGATCTCACCTTGCGGACCGATTATCCGCGCATGGAGATACTCGTCGTCGACAATGGCACGAAGGACGAGCGCGTTCTCGATCTCTATGAGCAGACGAAGGCGGCGCATTCTTTCTTCTCTGTCGACATCGTCGAGGAGAAATTCAACTTCTCACGGCAGGTCAATCGCGGCCTGCGGGCGGCGCGCGGCGATTGCGTGCTGCTGCTCAATAACGACATAGAGGTCATGGACGCCGGCTGGCTGAAGGAGATGGTCTCCTGCCTCGCCTATCCGTCGACGGGAATTGTCGGCGCGCGGCTGCTCTATCCGAATGGAACATTGCAGCATGCGGGGGTCATCATGGGCCTCGGCTCGGTGGCGGGACATTGGTTCTGCGGCATGCCCGGCGATTATCCCGGCCCCATGGGCCGGCTCGACGTCCGCCAATCCATGGCGGCGGTGACGGGCGCCTGCATGCTGATCACACGCGCCTGCCTCGAGGCCGTCGGCGGATTGGATGAAGAGAATTTCGCCATCGCCTATAATGACACGGATTATTGCATGCGCGCCGGCCGCGCCGGATTTCGCGTCGTATGGACGCCTTTCGCAACGCTCTATCATCATGAATCGGCGAGCCGCGGCAGCGACGAGACCGACGCCAATATCGCGCGCTTTCGCCGCGAGCAGGACACGCTGCGCAAAAAATACGATCTCGTCAATTATGTCGATCCCGCATTCAACCCCTGGTACAGTCGCGACAATGCGGCGCCGCGATTGCAACTGCTCAGCAGCCTGCCGCCGGGCCGTCATTTCCGCGTGTAACGCCCGCCGATTGCCAAAAGCGTCGCGACAGCGTAATCCGTCGCGCCGCGTCGCGGGCGCCCGTGCGCGCTCCCGGCGCGCATGGAATTGATGTCTTTAACAGAAAAATCAGTCGTGTTTTCGATGCGATTCGAAAGCATTTCTGCTCATCGCCGAGGGATGATCGTATCGATGCTGAGGAAGCTGCGAGACATGCTGCCGAAACGCGGAGCGTCGCGTCCTCCGGCGGAGGTTTTCGACTCCTATGTGTCGAGCGTTCCGCGCCTGCAGAACGCCATCGATGTGATCGGCGGATGGAGCTGCGCTTTTCCGCCCGCATGCGGCGTCTCCGCCGGTCGGATCGAAGCCTTCGACGATGCGCGCATTCGATGGGCGATCGATTGCTTCGGCTCGCTCGAGGGCCGCAATGTGCTCGAGCTTTCGCCCGGCGAGGCCGGCCACAGCTTCCTTCTCGAATCCGCCGGCGCGCGCGTCGAGGCGATCGAGCCGAGCCGCGCCGCATTCATCCGCTGCCTCGTCGCCAAAGAGGTGATGCGCCTCTCGCGAACGCGCTTCTGGCTCGGCGACATGGAGGCGTTTCTGCGCGATACGGACAAGCGCTATGATCTCGTCGTCGCCTGCGACGCGCTGCGCCGTTTCGCCGATCCGCTCGCGGCCATAGCGCTTCTCGCGCGCCACGCCGACGCGCTGTATATTCACACGCAAGTCGCGCAGCGTGGAGAGGCGTCTTCGCTCCGCCGCGACGATCTGATCGCCGCATTGCATGAAGCCGGTTTTACGAACATACGAGAGGCGGAGAGCGGCCACTCCTCCGGGCTTTCGATTTTTGCGCGCAAGTGACACGCAGCGCTCGCGCGCGCCATAGGAGCACGGCCGATGTTCTTCACGCGCAAGCGCTTGCGGGAATTCTCGGGCTATGTCGATCTCGCGAGCGGCGGCCGCGTGTCCGGCTGGGTCTATGACCGTTTGCGGCCGCGCGATCGATTCGATGTCGAGATCTGCTCCGCCGGCGCCGTGATCGGCGTCGCGCGCGCCGATCGGCCGCGCGAGGATTTGGCGCGCGCCGGCTTCGGCGACGGACGCTACGGCTTCGATTTCGATCTGCCGAACGGCGATTATCCCGAGGAGACTCTGGCCGCCCGCGTGCGCGGCGAGGATTTCTGGCTGCTGGAGAATGCGGGCCGGCGCAGCCTTGCGGCCGAGCTGCTCAATTCCACGCGGCGCGGCCTGCCGCGGCTCGAGCCCACGCTGTCGCTGCGGCCGGTCGACGAGCGCGACATAGAGATCGCCGCCGAGCTGCAGAGCGCCTGGGCGCAGCACGCCAGCGGCCGCGGCGCGCGGCGCTTGGGCGGCGGCGGCGCCATGTGGACCGATATCGTCTCGAATCGCCATCAGCCGCTGCTCGCGCTTCTCGACGGCGGCGATCCTCGCGCGCTGGCGCAATGCCTCGTCGATGTGCAGAAATCCTCCGCCGCGACCGGGCTCGAGCAGGGCGTGCAGGCCTATCGGGACTTTCTCGCCGCCTCGCCGGAGGGCCGCCGGGCCGCGGTCGCGCCCTTCCACGACATGCTGGCCTCGCTCGCGCAATATATCGGCCTCGCGCGGGTGGAATGCGCCGAGCAGGATTATGTGGGCGAGACGCTGGTCGCCTCCTCGCGCGAGCTGGTCGCCGAGATCGAGGCGGCGCTCGGCTTTCCCATCGCGCCGCCCGCCGTCTTCGACGGGCTCTATGGCCTCGCCATGGACGGCAATGTGCTGCATGGGCGCGACATTCAGGCGCTCTATCTCGCTCTGCGCGCGATAGAGGCCAGCGGCCTCGCGCGTCCCAGAATTTGCGAGATCGGCGGCGGCTTCGGCAAGGCGGCGCGCTATGCGCTGCTCGCCGGCGCGCGCCATTACACCATCGTCGATCTGCCGACGGTCGCCGCCATGCAATTCTTCGCGTTGCGGCGCGGCCTGCCCGAAGCGAGCGTGCAGTTCCGCCATCCGCGCGAGCCGTCCCGCGGCGTGGGCGTCGATCTCGTCCTCGCGCCGGAGATCGACGACGAAGCGCTCATCGAAAGCGACGTCATCGTCAATTGCGATTCCTTTCCCGAGATGGGCGACGCCGTCTGCCGAAGCTATTTCGCCCGCATCGGCCGCTGGGCGCCGCTGCTGCTGAGCGTCAATCAGGAGGCCAATCGCGTGGTCGGCTCCTCCGGCCGGCAATCGGTGGTGGGCGCGCTGCTGCCCGATTACGGCTTTACCCGCCGCTATCGCTTCCGCAGCTGGATCAGGCGCGGCTATGCGGAGGAGCTGTGGGCCGCGCCGGAACGCCGCGCCGAGGGGTGACGCGACGCCGCAGCAGACGCCCCGTCTCGTCGCTCAAATACAAAAATCATCCGTATTGTCAAAAACATAGAGATTTCTGAAACTTTTCCGGGTCTAGGCTGGATATTGTTCGACCGACCCGAGGCATGAGGCCCGCCGGAGATTCCGAGCGCGTCGGCGACTGTCCCCATCTCACCGCGGAGCGAATGCGCTCGCCGGACGACGGCGCGCATCCCGATCTCCGTCTCGAAGGACCCCGGCTCCATGCGATTCGACGATTTCAAGCTCACCACCAAAAGCCTGCTGCCGCTCGCCCTGACCTGCCTGCTGTTCCTCGGCGTGACGGCGCTCGGCGTCTATCGAATCCAGGATCTCGGCCACCGCTACCAATATCTGACCGACCATTCGGACGCCGCCCTGGTGCGGCTGCTGCGAACGAATCGCACCGCGTTCGAGGTGGGCTATGCCGTCCATTCGATGGTCGCCTATGAATCCGACACGGAATTGTTCAAGCTCGCCGAGAAGAATTTCGAGACCGCCAGCGAGCGCGTCAATGCGCTTCTCGACGCGGCGGCGCAGCTCGATCCGGCCCGCGCCCCGGCGATCAAGACCTTCCGTGCGCGAATCGACAAGATCATCGAGGACGCCAAGCCCGCCGTTCGCATCGCGCGGGACGTTCCGGGCCTCGAGGTCGGCTCTCGCCTGCAGCCGCACGAGCTCGACGCGCTCGCCAAATGCCTGGCGATTCTGCGCAATGTCGACATGCAGCTGGAAAAGCTCACCGAGGATATGAAGAAGTTCAACGACTCGGTGCTCGAGGACAATCAGCATGTCGGCGACGAGCTGCGCCGCCAGACCGAGCATACGATCTGGACCATGCTCATCGTCGGCGCGCTGGCCCTGCTCGGCGGCGGCTCCGCCACGCTCTATGTCTCGAGCCGCAAGATCGGCGCGCCCATCGCGCGGCTCACCGGACAGATGAGCGCCATCGCCCGCGGCAATCTCGACATCGTCGTGGAAGGCGTCGCGCGGCGCGACGAGGTGGGGGCAATGGCCGAGGCGCTCGACACATTCAAGCGCAACGCCCAGGAGCTGCGGGCGGCGGAGGCCCGCGCGGCCGAGGAGAAGCGGCGCGGCGAGGCGGCCGACGCAGAGCGCCGGGCCGAGCAGGCGGCCGCCGAGAAGGAACGCGAGGCGGCGCTGAGGGCGATAGGCAGAGGCCTCGAGAAGCTCGCCGCCAAGGATCTCGTCTATCGCCTCTCGGAGGACATGCCCGCCGCCTATCGCAGCCTGCAGAGCGATTTCAACGCGGCCATCGGCCAGCTGGAGGCGGCGCTGGGCGTGGTGGCGGGCGGCGCGGAGGCGATCGGCTCCGGCGTCGATCAGATCGCCGTCGCCGCTGATGATCTCGCCCGTCGCACCGAGCAGCAGGCCGCCAGCCTCGAGGAGACCGCCGCCGCGCTGGAGGAGATCACCACCACGGTGAAGAAGAGCGCCGAGGGCGCCGTCAATGCGAGCGGCATCGTCGGCTCCACCAAGACCGAGGCGGAGAAGAGCGGCGCGATCGTCCGCCGCGCCGTCGACGCCATGGGGCGGATCGAGAAATCCTCTCAGGAGATCGGCCAGATCATCGGCGTCATCGACGAGATCGCCTTCCAGACCAATCTTCTGGCGCTCAACGCCGGCGTCGAGGCGGCGCGCGCGGGCGAGGCCGGCAAGGGCTTCGCCGTGGTCGCCTCGGAAGTGCGCGCTCTGGCGCAGCGTTCCGCCGAGGCCGCGCGCGAGATCAAGAGCCTCATCTCCACCTCGACGGTCGAGGTGGAGCAAGGCGTCGAGCTGGTCGGCGCGACCGGCCGCGCACTGGAGAAGATCGTCACCCAGGTGGCGGAGATCGATCGCGTCGTCGCCGACATCGCCGCGGGCGCGCGCGAGCAGGCCACGGGCCTCGCCGAGGTCAACACCGCCGTCACCCAGATGGATCAGAACACGCAGAAGAACGCCGCAATGGTGGAGGAGACCACCGCCGCCAGCCACAGCCTGCGCAAGGAGACCGAGGGGCTGACGCGCTCGGTGGCGAGCTTCCGGCTCGCAGAGCGCCCGCAGGCGCGGCGCCCGGCGCTGAGGACGGTCTCCGCCGGCGGCGGCGGCGCGGTCCGCAAGCCGCAGCCCCTCCCGGCGCAGGAGGATTGGACGGAGTTCTGACCGGACGCTCGCTTTTCGACGATCCGAGAGGCCGCCGGGGACGCCCCGGCGGCCTCTCTTTTTTGGCGCCGAGGCTGCTGCGCGCCGGCCGCGCCGGCGCATGCGAAAGAGGAAAACATAGATTTTTCAGAAACCTTTTGCTGCTTAGGCTCCACCGTATTCCCGCGAGCGCCACTCCCGCGACAACTGCGCCGGCTCGCCGTCGATCATAAGGAAGCTTTCTCGATGCGGTTCGACAATTTGAAGCTCACCACCAAGAGCCTTCTTCCACTCGCTTTGACCTGCCTGCTCTTCATCGGCGTCACCGGGCTGGGCGTCCATCGCATGAGCGAGCTCGGACGACGCTACGAAGATCTGACCGAGCATTCCTACGCCGCCGTGGTGAAGCTGCTGCGATCCAATCGCGCCATCACCGATTTCGGCCTCTCGGTCCATCAGATGATCGCTTATGACGCGGATACGCCGATCTCGCGCGCCGCCACGCAGGAGGCCGCCTCTATCGGCCCGCGCGTCGACACGCTGCTCGGCGAGGCGATGCAGCTCGATCCCGCACATGCGGCGCAGATCAAAGGTTATCGCGACCGCTTCGCCAAGGTCTTCGAGCAGGCGAAGCCCGCGATCGCAATCGCTCAGGAGCTGCCGGCGCTCGAGCTCGGCGCGCGCCTGAAGCCGCATGAGCTGGAGCAGCTCGCCAAATGCGTGTCGCTGCTGCGCGGCGCCGATGAGGAAATCCGCGCCATCGTCGATGAGATGCGCTCCATCTATAGGGCCGCCGAGGCGGAGGACAAGCGCGTCGGCGAGGAGCTGCGCCGCCAGACCGCGCAGACGATCTGGACGATGATCGGCGTCGGCGCCCTCGCCGTTCTCATCGGCTGCGCGGCGTCGCTGTATATTTCCGGCCGCAAAATCGGCGCGCCGATCGCGCGCCTCACCGGGCAGATGGGCGATATCGCCAAGGGCGATCTCGGCGCCGTCGTGGCGGGCGTGGAGCGCGGCGACGAGGTCGGCGCGATGGCGCGCGCGCTGGACACGTTCAAGCGCAATGCGCAGGAGCTGCGCGCCGCCGAGGCCCGCGCCGCCGAGGAGCGCCGTCGCAGCGAGGAGGCCGATTCGCGGCGCAAAGCCGAGCAGGCCGTGGTCGAAAGAGAGCGCGAGGCGGCGCTGCAGGCGATCGGCGACGGTCTCGAGAAGCTCGCCTCCAAAAATCTCGTCTATCGGCTCTCCGACGCCATGCCCGAGACCTATCGCCGGCTGCAGAATGATTTCAACGCGGCCATGAGCCAGCTGGAAGCCGCGCTCGGCCTCGTCGCCGGCGGCGCGCGAGCCATCGATTCCGGCTCCAGCCAGATCGCCGTCGCCGCCGACGATCTCGCCCGCCGCACCGAGCAGCAGGCCGCCAGCCTGGAAGAGACGGCCGCCGCGCTGGAAGAGATCACCACCACGGTGAAGAAGAGCGCCGAGGGCGCCGTTCACGCCAGCAATATCGTCGGCTCCACCAAGATGGAGGCCGAGAAGAGCGGCGAGATCGTCCGCCGGGCGGTGGACGCCATGGGCCGCATCGAGCGCTCCTCGCAGCAGATCGGCCAGATCATCGGCGTCATCGACGAGATCGCCTTCCAGACCAATCTCCTGGCGCTCAACGCCGGAGTCGAGGCGGCGCGCGCGGGCGAAGCCGGCAAGGGCTTTGCGGTGGTGGCCTCGGAAGTGCGCGCGCTGGCGCAGCGCTCCGCCGAGGCGGCCAAGGAGATCAAGGGCCTCATCTCCACCTCCACGGTAGAGGTGGATCAGGGCGTCGAGCTCGTCGGCGCGACGGGCAAGGCGCTCGACACCATCGTCGCCCAGGTGGCGGAGATCGACAAGGTGGTCGCCGACATCGCCGCGGGCGCCCGCGAGCAGGCCACGGGCCTCGCCGAGGTCAACACCGCCGTCACCCAGATGGATCAGAACACGCAGAAGAACGCCGCAATGGTGGAGGAGACCACCGCCGCCAGCCACAGCCTGCGCAAGGAGACGGAGGCGCTGACGCGCTCTGTGGCGAGCTTCGAGCTCGGCGACAAGCACGGCTCCCGCACGCACGCCAACGCGCCGCGGGCGGCGCTGAAGACGGTCTCCGCCGAACGCGGCGGCGGCGCGGCGCGTAAGCCGCAGCCGGCTCAGGACGATTGGGAGGAGTTTTGATCGCTCGCGACGAGCGGTCCGATCTCGTCGAGACAGGCGGCGAGCAGGCGCTGGATCATCGGCCCGCTGTCGGCGTCGGCGAGCAGCGGTTCGACCCGCAGCACCTCCCGCATGATGGAGAAGCCGATGAGGCAGGAGACGAACAGCGCCGCCCGCTGCTGCGCCGCCTGCCCATCGAGCTTGGCGGCCAGCGGCCCGATGAAATCCCGATAGCAGCAGGCGCGAATGAGATCGCGCGCCAGCGGGCTCGTCAGCGAGCGAATGAAGATCTGCAGCCCGTCGTGCTGCTGCGATTCGAGCGCGAAGCTCGCGAACACCGCGCCGAGCCGGCTGCGATCCGCCGATAGGAGAGTCGCCGGGCACGCCTCGACGACGGCGGCGGCGAACAGTTGCTCCTTTGAGCCGAAAGAGCGATGCACCAGGGCCACATCGACGCCGACATCTGCGGCAATGTCGCGCAGCCTCACCTCCTCGAAGGAGGCGTGCGCGAAACGCGCGATCGCCGCGGCGAGAATACGCCGCCGCGTCGCCTCCCCCGAACGCTTCTCCGATTTATCCGGCCGCATCGAGAATCCTTCTCCCGATATGTATTTACAATCGATCGCGCGCGACGCGCCGTCAATCGGCATTCCAGCGACCGGCCGACTTCTCGTCAAAATTTCGCGGTATTTTACCTATTAGGGAAATGTGAACCTTTCGCAGGCCAAGGTCACGCTCGTCCACCGCATGGTGAAGCCTCCGGCGGGGCTCGACCGGACCAGACGTCCGACGCGCTCGACGGGGTTCTCGCCGAAGATATCAACAGTGGTTGACAAATCAGGCCGACTCGACGAATTTCGGCCTATGGTCACGTTCTAGCCGAGGCGGCGGCTGGGCGTCCTTTTTTCGTGCTCTTCGGAGGTTTCCATGCATATCAAGAACAGCCTTTCGGCTATCGCGGTCGCCGCCGCTCTCTCCGTCGGCGCCGCTCACGCCGCCGACCTGCCCTATCGCAAGGATGCGCCGGCCTTCGCGCCGCCGCCGCCGGTCTTCTCCTGGACGGGCGCCTATGTCGGCCTCAATGTCGGCGGCGGCTTCAAGGCGGACAACAGCTTCGGCGGCGACGTCAGCGGCGTCGTGGGTGGCGGCCAGATCGGCTACAACTACCAGATCTCGCCGCTCTTCGTGGTCGGCCTCGAGACCGACTTCCAGGGCACGAGCCTGCGCTCCAACAATGGCTTCGGCAACGCCAGCCTGCCCTGGTTCGGCACTGTGCGCGGCCGCGCCGGCTTCGCCCTGCTCGAGTCGAAGCTCTTCGTCTATGGCACGGGCGGCTTCGCCTATGGCGAGCTGAACACGCCGTTCGGCAGCGACACCCGTACCGGCTGGACCGCCGGCGGCGGCGTGGAATACGCCTTCCTGCCGAACTGGTCGGCCAAGGTCGAATATCTCTACACCGACCTCACCAACAATGGCGGCTTCGCCATCGGCCCGCAGCGCGCCAAGTTCCACACGGTCCGCGCCGGCATCAACTACCACTTCAACCTGTTCTAGTCTTCGCAGGCGCCACATGGCCCCACACGGGGCCATGTGGGCGCGAGGACGGCAGCGACAAAACCAAAAAGGCGAAGCGACCCTCGGGCTCGCTTCGCCTTTTTCTTTGTCTTATCGCCGGCGCCTTATGGCCCGCCATTCCCGGCCGCCGCAGCGACCGGGGATTTGACAGATGCGATCAGCCCTTGGCGGCCGCCGCCACTTCCGCAGCGAAATCGCTGGTCTCTTTCTCTATGCCCTCGCCGAGCGCATAGCGGGCGAAGCCCTTGATCGCGATAGGCGCGCCAGCCTTGCCCTCATGCTCCTTGAGCGTCTGGGTGATGGTCTTGCCGCCGTGATCCGGGTGGTTCGAGACCTGATCGAGCAGCAGGACCTCTTTGTAATAGGTCTTGAGGCCCGAATCGATGATCTTCTCCAGCACATTGGCCGGCTTGCCCGCGTTCTTCTCGGCGAGCAGCGCCTTCTCGCGCTCCACCGTCGCCTGGTCGAGGCCGGAGGCGTCGAGCGCCAGCGGATTGGCCGAGGCGACATGCATGGCGATCTGACGCGCGAGAGTCGACAGGACTTCCTTGTCGCCCTTGGACTCGAGCGCCACGATCACCGCGATCTTGCCGAGGCCGTCGGCGATCTGCGTGTGGACGTAGCGATTGACCGCGCCCTCCACCTTCAGCGGCGCGACGCGACGCAGCGTCAGATTCTCGCCGATGGTGGCGATGCCGGTGGTGATCGCCTCGGAGACGACGCCGCCGCCCGGATAGGGCTTGCCGGCGAGCTCCTCGGCGCTCGTGGCGCCGGTCTCCAGCGCGACTCGCGCGATATTATTGACGAGCTTCTGGAAGTCGTCGTTGCGGGCGACGAAGTCGGTCTCGGAATTCACCTCGACGACGACGCCGACGCCGTCCTCGACGATCGCAGCGACGAGACCCTCGGCGGCCACGCGGCCGGACTTCTTGGCGGCCTTGGAGAGGCCCTTCTTGCGCAGCCAATCGACGGCCGCCTCGATGTCGCCATTGGTCTCGTTGAGGGCGGCCTTGCAATCCATCATGCCGGCGCCCGTGCTCTCACGCAGTTCCTTGACGAGAGCGGCGGTGATCTGGGCCATGGGGTTAGACACCTCTAGCTAGAGCTAACGCCGGCCCCTTTGGGAGCCGGCGCGATAATCTTTCGTGAATGTGACGCT